>DASQFG010000389.1:0-15024 GCA_035633315.1 Nakamurella sp.
ACCGGTCACCGACTTCCGGATGCCGACCAGCCGTCGCAGGACGTCGAACCAGAATTGCGCGCCGAACAGCAGGGCGACCAGCGTGATCCCCCTGCCCAACCAGCCGTAGTCATGGAATTCGTAGTCCCAGATGTCCGCAACGGACATGCCGAAGAACGGCCCCTCGCTCGGGTCCAGCGC
Source organism: Nakamurella sp. (assembly GCA_035633315.1). Taxonomy (GTDB): domain Bacteria; phylum Actinomycetota; class Actinomycetes; order Mycobacteriales; family Nakamurellaceae; genus Nakamurella. The sequence continues at coordinate 181 of DASQFG010000389.1, forward strand.
AGTGATCTTGTCGATGTCCGGGACGATCGCGAACACCCCGGCGGCCCGGACGATCTTTGCCACGCACGCGAACCGGTCAACGGCTTCGCCGAACGGATCTGCGCCGGTGCCCGCCCCGCCTGGACTCGTGGTCCCGCTGCCCGAATCCGTTGTCCCACCGCCGGTCCCGTTCGTCGCAGTGCCGCCCGCGGAGGGCGCGCAATGCTGGTTGATGACCGCGTCCAGTGTCGACGTTCCGGCGACGGCGATCACCTCGTTGCTGATGGCTTCCCGTAGCGCTGCATCGCTGCGGAGGTCGGCGATGATGCGCAGGGTGTTCGCCTGGAAGATCAGCACGATCGGCAGCGCCAGCAGCGCGAGAACCTTCCTATTCTGCCGGCGGTACAGGGCACTCAGCTGGTCCATCTCCCTGTCGAACCAGGCCTGGACGGTGTCCCTGGCGGCGCTGAGTTCCTGCCCGACACCCGCCGCGGCGGCCGCGGATGTGATCGCCTGTGCCAGCTGCGGATTCGACCGGAAGAAGTCGGCCACATCGCGCGCCGTCAGCAAACCCGAGGCCGCCAGGTACAGCCGCTCCCTGTCGGTGTCGGCCACCCCGCTGACCGGAAGGGCGAGCGAGTCCGAGGATGAGAGAACCCTGTCGGCGGGTACCTCGGCGATCGCCCCGTCGAGTGCTGCCTTCTGAGAGTCGTTCCAGCCCAACGATTCGGCGGCGGCCGCCAGGTCCGCGACATGCACCGGACGGGCGAGCGCGGCGATCGCCTCGGCGAAATCTCTGCCGTTGATCCTGGTGAGTTTCGACTTTCGCCCGGACAATGCGACGTCGGTGACCATGGGCGCGAGCGCGTCGTAGACCTGCTGCAATCGATGTCGGCGCTCGGCAGTGGTGGTAGGTCCGGAAGACCCCTGGGTCCACCAGTTCGGTAGGGTCAACCACTGGTCCTTGACGGGTGCGTCCGCGGTCTCCGCCTTCGCGTCGGGTCTCAGATCGAAATCTCGCCAGCTCATCGGCAGACTGACAGCGGTATCCCACAGGCGGCGCGAGTACTTGCTGTTGACCGGGTCGAGGAGCCGGGAGATGCCCAGCCAGAGATGCTTTGCACGGATGCGGAACACCAGTGCGAACGCCTCGTTGATGACCGAGATCAGCAGGCTGAGGACGAACCAGACGAAGACGAGGCCGATAACCAGATCGATCAGTTCACTCTGGATCATGGTCGACCCCCAGTTCGGCGGCAGTTTCGACACCCACGCCCCGACGCGTGCAGGGACATTAGCGTGACCGGCCGCCGGTGTCTATCGGACAAGGCACGGTCAGCCGGGGCCGTCCCACGCCCTATCCGGCGCGGTCAACCTCGAGCAGCCCCCGCTGGTGAGCGAGTGACACCGCCTCTGCCCTGCCAGACGCGCCGAGCTTGCCCAGCACGTTGGACATGTGCACGCTCACCGTCTTCGCGCTGATGTAGAGCCGCTCACCGACCTGCCGATTCGTCAGGCCCCGGGCCACCAACCGGAGCACCTCCTCTTCGCGGTCGGTGAGCACCCCGATCACGGTTCGCGAACCCGGGAGCTCGAACCGAGCCCGCCGGCCGAATGCTTCGATCGCCGCGGTCAGTGGCTCGGCGCCCATCGTCCGGGCCTCGGCCAGCGCTGTGGCGGCTTCCGCTCGGGCGGTGGTCCGGTCGCCGGCCTCGGCGAGCGCCTCGGCAAGGCGCCATCGGCTGCGCGCAACCTCGTAGCGATACCCGTAGCCGAATTCCCGGGTGGCCTCTCGCCACAGGTCTGGGTCGCTCCGGCCGATCAGCCTGGCGTGTTCGGCGTGGGCCCGGACCAGCCACGCGCGCCCCTCGGGACCGAGGCGCCCGCCGCGCGGGCGTCCGCGCTGCGCGGTGTGGTCGGCCAGCATGATCAGCGAGTCGCCGATGGCGATCTCGGAGGCCAGATCGCCGCCGGAGATCCGGATCCTCTCGGCCCGCTCGGCAAGGGCGGCGAGCCCGAGCGCGGACAGCCAGATGCCGCCAAGGAAGTAGTCGTTCCACGTGCGGCCGAGGAAGTCGATGAGCTGGCGGGTCAGATCGACGGCTTCCTGATACTCGCCGGCCCAGGTGAGCCCGTCGATCGTGCACCCGCCGGACAGCAGCGCGTTCCATGGGTCTTTCTGCCAATCGGCCTTGATGGCTCGCCCACGTTCGACGGCGTCGGGATCGCCGCGCGCCACGCTGGCGTACAGGTCGGCCACCCGCAGGGTGACCAGCGCGAGCGGCGGAACATCGTCCCTGGCCGGCGGTGCAGGACTGAGATCGCCGGTGACGTAGCGGATCAACTCGCGGAACACCAGCAGACTGACGCCGTATCCCATCCAGATGACGCCAGTGGTCCGGGCTCTGTCGATCCCTTCCTCGCAGACTGTGCTGGCCTGATCGAGCCAGCCCGCGTAGTACAGGGTCGAGGTCAGGTTGTGAGCGGTGCGCAGTTCGGTCAACAGGTCCCCTGACGCCCGGGCGCGCGCTAGCGCGGACGCGAGCAGGTCCGCGGCGGTGTCGGGTTCGTCGACCTCGAGCAGGGCCAGCGTCGTCAGGGCGTCGGCTTCCGCGTCGGCGACGTCCAGTGCACGGGATTCGGCGACCGCTCGCTCGGCCGCCTCTCGGGCGACATCGTCCAGGTCCGAATTGAGCGCCGACCGGGCCTGGGCGGCGAGCACCCTGGCGCGGTCGACCGACGGCCCTTCGGCCTCGAGCACCGTCAACGCCTCGGTGGCCCGCTCGAACGCCTCGGAGGCATGGTCAGCATCGACCAGATAGAACGCCGCGGCCGGGGTGAGTCGCGCGGCACGCAGGGGTTCGCACCTGGCCAGCGCCGACCGGGCCAGGGCAGCGGCGCGCCCGGGCTGGCCGTCCCGGCTCGCGGCCGAGGCCGCCGACATGGTGATCTCGACCCGGTCCTGTCCCACTGCCTGCTGTGCGTCCGGCACGGCATCCCACAGTTCGAGAACGGTTTCCAGCCGCCGCAATTCCTCTGCGGGGGCCAGCACGTCGGCCGCCTGCCGAGCAGCGGCATAGGACGCGGCAAGCGCTGCCGGCAAGTCGTGACTGCGGAGCGCGTGATGCGCGAGTTCCGCCTGCGAACCGAGGGAAGGGTCGGCCTCGAGTGCGCGGCGATAGGCCCGGTGCAGGCTGGATTGCTCGCTGGGCAAGAGGTCGGAGTACACCGCTTCGGCCAGCAACGCGTGCCGGAAGGCGATCCATTCGGCCTTCTCGCTGACCAGCACGTTGTGGGCGACGGCCTCGCGGAGCGCGGCGTCGAACGCCGCTGACTCGGCGAAGGTGGGGTCCGTGCTGGCCACCGCCCACAGCAGCGATTCGGTGACCCGTCGTCCGGCGACTGACGCGATCCCGGCCAGGTGTTGCACCGCCGGATCGAGTTGCTCGAGCCTGGCGTGCAGGACATCGGCAAGCGAGCCCGGAAGTTCCGCGGTGTCGACGCCGCACTCGAGTAACTCCTCGGCGAAGTACGCGTTGCCCTCGGAACGGGCCAGCACCCGTTGCAGCGCCGGTTCGGGAAGGTCGGCGCCGGTGACGGCGACGACGAATTCGGCAAGCTCGTCGCGGGTGAACGGCGGCAGTTGCAGGTGGTCGACGCTGGGATGGCGGAGCAATTCGGCCAGCAACGGCCGCAGCGGGTGCCGCCGGTGCAGATCGTCGGTGCGGTAGCTGCCCACGATCAGCAGGTGTTCGGTCCGCAGCCGGGCCAGCAGGAAACGGAGCACGTCGCGGCTCGACGGGTCCGCCCATTGCAGGTCCTCGACGATCAGCACCAGGGGCCGCTTGGGGCTGCCCGCAGCAGCCAGCACGGCGGCCATTCCGTCGAACAGCTGCAGCCGCGCCACCTGTTCCGCGGTGCCGGCCGGCGGCTCCGAGGTTCCGCTGTCCACCAAACGACCCAGCGCCGGCCTGGCCGCGATGACGTCCTCCACCGCGGGACCCAGCGGGCGCAGCTGGGCCAGGGCCTCGGCGAACGGCAGGTAGGGCAGGCCGACGTCCCCGAGATCGATGCAGTGACTGACCACCACCAGGGCCCCGGACGCGGTGGCCACCTCGGCCATTCTGGCGAGCAGTCGGGTCTTGCCGACACCAGCGTCACCCGAGAGCAGGATCGCCCCGGGTTCTCCTGACGCCGCACGCCCGAGCGCCGAGCGGAACCGCTCCAGCTGCTCATGACGTGCGACGAACGGCGTCCCCGCCGCGGACCTGGCCATGGGTTCCATACTGGCAGCTACCACCGACAGTGCCTGGGCCGCTCTCCCTTGGGCCGCTCTCCCTTGGGCCGCTCTCCGGTCGACCGGCCAGGGCGTTTGCGGCGCACTCACGCGATCGCCGCTACTGACCCGGGCCGGCTACCTCAGGTCGCACGATCACGCCCGCGTGTGCTCGATCGGGGCTCGCGGTGCCGGCGCGGCTGCCCACGAGGGTCTTCCCGACACCGGGGCAACCTCGACCGTGCCGGCGTTGACGGTACCGGCATTGTCACTGTGCGCTGCCACCGCCGCGGCCGGCGTCCGCTGCGCTGCCACCGCCGCGGCCGGCGTCCGCTGCCACCGCCGCGGCCGGGTCGAGCCGTGAGCGCGACGGAAGTCGGCGCGCAGGCGCTCCTGCCGGTAGTCCAGCTCCGCGTCGAACCCGAAACCCAAGTTGTTCGTCATGGCCATCTCCCTTGCCCGCTCAGCGAACCGGTGCTCGCTGTCGTAGCTACGACAGTTCCGCTAAGAGCCGGCCGGTCACATCGGTCGTTCGCGCAGCACATTCACCCGGAGCCTCAGATGTCGGGCTGAGACGGGTCCGAGGAGTCTGAGGCGCCTTAGTGGTCAGGATCGGATGTTGTTCGGGGGTTGCCGGGATTCAGATGGATGGATCGCAAGGCGCGCGAGGAGCCGATACCGTTGTTGTATCGGCGACGAGTGCAACGCAGCGAGGCGCCATCTGGGCCCGGCAGACCCTGGACGAATGTCCGGTCCTGACCACTTAGGTACCGCTCCGGGGCCGGGGCCGGGGCCCGGAAAGGGATCGGGCCTCCGTCGCGGACCACGGACGCGGCCGATGGCGATGGCGAGGTCGTTGTCGATGGCAGTGCCGGGCGGCCGGCGGTTGCCGCCAGCTGGTCGCCGATCAGCGCGGGCGCTGGCCGCGAACGTCGCCCGACCGGCGGTTGCCGCGAACGTCGCCCGGCCGGGGGTCAGCTCGCGACCGCGCCGCCGAAACGCTTCTCACTGCGGGCCCGCGCCTTGGCCGCCTCGTCGTCCCGGTCCTTGGGCGGCGCGTTCGTCACCAGGTCCCCCAGCAGGTGCCGGGTGATGTGGGCGATCTCTGCAACGGCGCGGTCGAAGGCGAGCTGGTTCGCGGCCGACGGTTTCGTCGTTCCGCTCACCTTGCGCACGTACTGCAACGCGGCGGCGTGGACCTCGTCCTCGGTCGCCGGAGGGTCGAAGTTGTGCAGGACGTGGATGTTTCGGCACATGTCACCAGGGTGGCACACGTCCCGTCGGGATTCACCGGACAGATCTCCGGGCGACTCATCGGACAGATGCACCGGACAGATGCACCGGACAGATGCACCGAACAGATTCATCGAACAGATTCACCCGTCCGCCGGATGCAGAGTGGCTAACCTCGCAATTGCGGGCGCGGGTCCCGCACGGAGGCGGACATGAAAATCGGTTTGCACATCGCGGACTTCACCTTTCCGGACGGCCCGGCTGGACTCCGGGACGACCTCTCGCGCATTGTCACCACCGCTGAAGAAGCCGGTTTCGGCAGGGTGAGCGTGATGGACCACCTCTGGCAGATCGGCCTTCTCGGCCCGCCGGAGCACGAGATGCTGGAGGCGTACACCACGCTGGGCTATCTGGCGGCGCTCACCTCGGAGGTGGAACTCGTCTCCTGGGTCACCGCTGTCGTCTACCGGGAGCCGGGGATGCTCGCCAAACTGGTCAGCACCCTGGACGTCCTCTCCGGCGGACGAGCCTGGCTCGGCATCGGCGCCGCCTGGAACGAGGAGGAGGCGCGCGGTCTGGGGCTGCCGTTCCCGCCGACCGCCGAGCGGTTCGAACGCCTGGAGGAAACGCTGCAGATCTGCCTGCAGATGTGGAGCGAGAACGACGGCCCCTTCGAGGGCAGGCATTATCAGCTCGCACGGACGCTCAACTCCCCGCAGCCCTTGCATCGTCCGCACCCGCCGATCCTGATCGGCGGCAGCGGGGAGAAGAAGACGCTGCGACTGGTCGCCAAGTACGCCCAGGCCTGCAACCTTTTCGGGACTCCGGAAGTCGAGCACAAGCTCGACGTGCTGCGTGGGCACTGCGAACGGGAGGGCCGGAACTACAACGACATCGAAAAGACGGTGATGGCCTCCCTCGACCCCGGCGAGAAGGGTGAGAACGTCGACACGATTCTCCAGGAGTTGCAGCACTATGCGCGGCTGGGCATCTCGCAGGCCCAGGGCATTGTGCCCGGCGTCTGGAAGCTGAGCCCGCTGAAGATCTTGGGCAAGGAGGTGGTTCCGGCGATCGCCGATTGGTGATCGTCCGGACCTCGTCCCGCGACAGCCGTGACCGTCCACGCCGGCGGTCCGGCGTTTCACCAGGGCGTTGGCGGAGGCGGCCGCGTGTCGTGGTGACCCGGCACCGGCCTCCCCGCGGAATGCCCGCCACCCGTGATGCCGACCACACTCGCGTCCGGTTCAATAGCCTCATGGATCCACGCGCAGGACAGCCTGCTCAGGCCAGCGATCTCATCGATGTCGACGCCGTCCTGGCGGCGTACGAGGACCTGCACCCCGATGTGTCGAACCCGGATCAACGGGTCGCCTTCGGGACGTCCGGTCACCGCGGCTCGAGCCTGGACACCGCCTTCAACCGGGACCACATCCTGGCGATCACCCAGGCCATCTGCGAATACCGCGCCGAACAGGGCACCGACGGGCCGCTGTTCATGGGTGCGGACACGCACGCGCTCGCCGTGCCGGCCACCGCCACGGCGCTGGAGGTGCTGGCCGCGAACGGCGTGACCGTCATGCTGGATGCCAGCGACGGCTACACCCCGACCCCCGCCGTGTCGCACGCCATTCTCAAGGCGAACCGCAAGCGCACCAGCCGGCTGGCCGACGGCATCGTCGTCACCCCCAGCCACAACCCGCCGCGGGACGGCGGTTTCAAGTACAACCCGCCCAACGGAGGCCCGGCGGACAGCGATGCCACCTCGGTGATCGCCGCGCGGGCCAACGACATCCTGGCCGGCGGGCTGTCCGATGTGAAGCGGATGGACTACCAGTCGGCGAAGAACGCGGACACCACCGGCTATTACGACTTCGTCTCCGGCTACGTCGGCGACCTCGAGAGCGTGCTGGACATCGACGCCATCCGCGACGCCGGCGTGCACATCGGTGCCGATCCCCTCGGCGGCGCGTCGGTGGCCTACTGGAGCGCCATCTCCGAGCGGCTCGGCCTGGACCTCACCGTGCTGAACACGACGGTGGACCCCCGCTGGCCGTTCATGACCCTGGACTGGGACGGCAAGATCCGGATGGACTGCTCGTCCCCGTATGTGATGGCCTCGGTGGTCGCCAAGGCCGCCAGCTACGACATCGCGACCGGCAACGACGCGGACGCCGACCGGCATGGCATCGTCACCCCCGATGCGGGGCTGATGAACCCCAACCATTACCTGGCCGTGGCCATCGACTACCTGTACAGCCATCGCAGCGAGTGGGGCGCCGACATGGGCGTCGGCAAGACGCTGGTGTCGTCCTCGATGATCGACAGGGTGGTCGAGCAGCTCGGTCGCAAGCTCGTCGAGGTGCCTGTCGGGTTCAAGTGGTTCGTGCCGGGGCTCATCGACGGTTCGATCGGTTTCGGCGGAGAGGAGTCCGCCGGAGCGTCGTTCCTGCGCAAGCGGGGCACGGTGTGGACGACCGACAAGGACGGCATCCTGCTCGCGCTGCTGGCCTCGGAAATCAAGGCGGTGACGGGGAAGTCCCCGAGCGAGCGGTACCGGGAGCTGACCGCGGAGTTCGGCGACCCGGCGTACGCGCGGGTGGACGCGCCCGCCACCAAGGCAGAAAAGGCGAAGCTGGCCAAGCTGTCCCCGGATGACGTCAAGGCGGACGTGCTGGCCGGGGAGAAGATCACCGCCCGGCTGGTCACCGCCCCGGGCAACGGCGCTGCCATCGGCGGGTTGAAGGTCACCACCGAGAACGCCTGGTTCGCCGCCCGGCCTTCCGGTACCGAAGACGTCTACAAGATCTACGCCGAGTCGTTCAGGGGACCCGAGCACCTCAAGCAGGTGCAGGAGGAGGCCCGCGAGGTGGTGTCGGCGGCGCTCGCCGGGTAACCGACGGACTGTTCCCGCGCCCGGGGAGCGGTTGCTGGTGGATATCGATGATCGTGATGCGGTCGCCGAGCGGTTGGGCGAGAACGCCCGTACGACAGACCTGGGCATCGATGCTGATCGCTGACGTCAACGTCTTCGTCGGCGCGCACCGTACGGTGGTTGGTGCCCATCACGACTACCGGGAGTGGTTGGAGCACCATCTCGAAGGTCCTGAGGCCTTCGGGGCCAGCGAACTGGTGCTCTCGGCATTTCTCCGGTTGGTGACCGATCATCGCGTTTTCAGCTCGCCAACGCCCGTTGATGCCGCGCTCGAATTCTGCGACGTGGTCCGCGATTCACCGGCCGGTGTGATCGTGCGTCCCGGTGAGCGGCATTGGCCCATCTTCGCCGAACTGTGCGCGAGAACTCCGGCTCGCGGAAATCTGGTCCCCGACGCCTATCTCGCTGCGCTTGCCATGGAGAACGGCGCGACCTTCGTCACCCGCGACCGTGGGTTCGCCAGGTTCCGAGGTGTTCGGTTGCTGGATCCGCTCGCGGATTGACCGACGACTGCGGGGCGCACTTCGCCGGCGATCAGCCGGCGATCCGATCCAGTGCGGCCGAGGCGTGCGGGGAAAGCTCGATGTCCGAGTGGGCACGTTCCTCGACATAAGCGAGCCGGCCATCCGGGGTGATGCCGTAAAGCCGGGTGCTGCCCACCACGGGCGGCGCGGTAGGGGTGCGCCAGCCGACATCGGTGGACAGCGCCCAGCTGGCGACCGAGCGCGCCTGCCCGTAGAACACCTCGACCCGGCCAACCGCGTGCGCCACCAGCAGCTCGATGGAGCCGTCCGGCTGCGGGCGCCAGTACCCCGCTTCGCGTTCGCCCGGTCCGGTGACGGAGCCGTCCGGCCCGAGCAGCCAGCTGACCGACTCGTACGTGAGAAACGGCCGGCCGTCGTGGGCGATGGTGATCTGCTGCCCGAACTGGGGGTCTTTGACACCCGGACTATTCCCGAAAACCCCTGTGCCGCGCCAGATGCCGACCAGCGGCAGCAACGGTTGGCACGCCGGATGAAGCGTCGGGCCGAAGCGCAGGTTGGCAGTGTCGTCGGGCACCGGCAGCGGGGCGGTGTCGCCGATGTTGCGGCCGGCAGTGAGCGCGGCCCGCTGTGCGGCGGCCGCCACGGCCGCGTCGCCGCTGCCCCATTCCGCGCCGGGGATCTGCTCGGCTTCCGGGATGCCCTCGAGATCGGGGAGAACCGGGCCGGGTGCGGACGGGACCTGATGCCCGACATCGAGATACTCGCCGGCAGTGCGCTCGGCGGCGACCAGGCCGGCGATTTCTTCCGCGGTGGTACCCCCGTCGTTGGCGGGGCCAGTGCTGTCGCTCACCGGTCTTCGTGCAGCAGCCGATAGACGACGTAGGTGGCGAACCACGTGACCAGCAGCGCGACCGCCACCAACAGTCCGGTATAGAAGATCTCCACGAAGACAGCCTAGCCCGAGGAGTCCTTCGCCAACCCGACCCCGACTGTGACAACCGTGACGCCGACGCACCGTGACCAGACGCAGCAGGGCCGGGCGTCCACGAATCGAACACCCGGCCCCTGCGAACCGTTCTCCCCGGCGTCAGCCGACCAGGACGTCCACCGGCGAGACACCGAGTGATGCCCGCACGTCGGCCTGGCCGTTGCCGACCCTGGACAGTGCCCGCACCGTCCAACTGCCGGGAGCCGCGTAGAACCGGAAGTCGCCGGTGGGGGAGCTCACCACCTCGGCGGTGAACTCGCCGGTGCCGTCCAGCAGCCGGACGAAGGCGCCGGCCACCGGGTCCGGGCCGTTGAGCACCTTGCCCTGCAGGATGGCCTGATCGGTGGTGTTGGTGCCGGAAGGCAGGTCGAGGCTCTGTTCGGGCGCGCCGCAGTCGCTCACGGGTGTTCCTTTCGGGAGGTGAATCTCCGGGCCGTCGGCCGAAGGATGGACGATCAGGCGCCGGTCTCCACCGGGACGCCGACCAGCGAGCCGTACTCGGTCCAGGATCCGTCGTAGTTCTTGACGTTCTTCTTGCCGAGGATCTCGGTCAGCACGAACCAGGTGTGGCTGGAACGCTCGCCGATCCGGCAGTACGCGATGGTGTTCTTGGAATCGTCGACGTCGGCGTACAGCTCGGTCAGCTCCGCGTCGGAGCGGAAGGTGCCGTCCTCGTTCGCGGCCTTGGACCACGGGACGTTCACCGCGGTCGGGATGTGGCCGGCGCGCTGCGCCGCCTCTTGCGGAAGGTGCGCGGGGGCGAAGAGCTTGCCGGAGAACTCGTCGGGCGAGCGGACGTCGACCAGGTTCTGGCTGCCGATCGCCGCGACGACCTCGTCGCGCAGGGCGCGGATCGATGTGTCCTGTTCCTTTGCCGTGTATGTGGTCTCGACCCGATCGGGGGCGTCGGTGACGAGCGCGCGCCCATCGAGCTCCCACTTCTTGCGACCCCCGTCGATCAGCTTGACGTCCTCGTGCCCGTACAGCTTGAAGTACCAGTAGGCGTAGGCGGCGAACCAGTTGTTGTTGCCGCCGTAGAGCACGATGGTGTCCTCGTTGGAAATGCCCTTGGCGGACAACAGCTTTTCGAATCCGGCGCGATCGATGAAGTCCCGACGGATGGGGTCCTGCAGCTCGGTCTTCCAGTTGACCTTCACGGCGCCGGCGAGATGACCGCCGTCGTAGGCCGTGGTGTCTTCGTCGACCTCGACGAAAACCACACCGGGAGTGGACAGGTTCTGCTCTGCCCATTCGGTGGTGACGAGGGAGGCCTCGCGACTCATAATGCACTCCTTGCGGGGGATGACGTGTTTCGCCTGGCGGCGAAAGGCGAACGGGATTGTCCGGGCGGACGGGGTGAGGACGTGAGAGCGATCAGCGCCTCGGGGCCGATCGGCACCAGGTTGGGCGCGGATCGACGACAGGGTGCGGTGTGCCGACCGTCAGGTCGAGGAGGCAGGACGCACCCGGGGAACGCAACAGAGTGCGCTCCCGACGCGGACGAGGTCCACGGCGCGTCGGCTGGTCAGCAGCGGCCCCATGCAACTAACGGTAGCAGCCCCCGACCAGCCGTCCGACCAGCGACGATGGCACCCCGTTGCGGGTTTCGGGCGTTCGGTAGTCCCACCCTCACCGGTGGCGATCCGAGGGCGCCGCGGGTGGACGGTCGGGGTCGTCACGCCGAACGTGGGACAAACAACACCGGGTCGGCCACCCGGTGCAGCACGCTGATGGCCACCGAGCCCAGCATCAGGCTGGCGAAACCACCCGAGCGAGGGCCCGCGGACAGCGCCGCCGGGGCCATACCCGACCCCGCTACCTCAGTTGGGACAGCCGGAAGGCACCGGTGGTGACGGTCAGCACCAGGTCCCTGCCCCGCACGGACGCGACCGCGTCGGTGATCGCGAATGGCAGGCCGGCCAGCGACCGCGACGCGCTCAGCTGCCCGGCCAATGCGTCCGCAGCCGCCGACGCGACCGGCGTCAGGTCGAGCCCGGCGGCGGAAAGGTGCGCCACCGTCATCGTCAGCTTGCCGTCGGTGATGCTGATGGTCGCCGCGCCGGTGAGCGGGATCGACTGACCGGCGACGGTCAATGTGGCGGCGGCAACGATCCCGCCGTCGGGGCCGGCGCTCAGCGTCAGGTCGGGCCGGCCCAGGGCAGCGGCAAGGGAATCCAGGGGGATCAGTGCCCGCACGTTCGCCGATTGCGCGGTCAGGGTGGAGGTGTTTCCGGCGAGCGCGTCGCGCAGCGGCAGGGCCACGGTCTCCAGTTCCGCGACGGCCCTGACTCCAGGGATGGCGTCGGCAGACGTCGTGCTCGCACTGATCACCACCTGCGGGTAGCTCCCCTGGACGGCGTGCCACAGAAAGGGGAATCCCTCGATGGAGACGTCGGGGGTGACGTCGGTGCCCACTTCGGACCTGATCGCGTCGGCCGCCCGCGATTCCGCGTAGGCGCGGGCTCCGAAGTCCGCGGCCACGAGCAGCACCAGAAGGATGATCACAGCGATGGCGAGCTTGCGCACCCGCCCAGTGTGTCAGCGCGATTGCCCCGGCTCCGCCTCAGCGGCGGCATCGCGGTCGACCGCGATGCCACGGTCGATCCAGGGCGGTGCCATCCGCGACCAACGACGAAGCATGGCCCTGGTAACTCGCAGGGTGAATCGTCGTCGATGATCAGTCGCGGCACCGCGCCGCGGATCGTTGCCGAGCCGGAAGCCGTCGGCAACGACGTTAGACTCGGGTGTCGGTGACCTGCAGACGAGGAGGAGACTCATGGAACTCCTGCTGCTGACCACCGATCCCACCCCGGCGTCGGTGTTGCCCGCAGTGGACCTGCTGCCAGTGCGTATCCGGTCCGCACCGCCCGAGGCGGCGTCCCTGGTCACGTCGGGGCCCTACGACCTGCTGTTGCTGGACGCCCGCCACGATCTGGCCGCGGCCCGGACACTCTGCCGGCTGCTGGGCGCCGACGGTCTCGCGGTGTCGATCCTTGCGGTCGTCACCGAGGGCGGGATGGTCGCGATCGGGCCGGAATGGGGAGTGGCCGATGTGGTGCTGGCCACCGCCGGGCCCGCTGAGGTGCACGCCCGGCTGCGCCTGCTGTCGGCCAGGACCAACAGTTCGGCGAACTCGGGGATGATCAGTCTCGGTGAGCTGACCATCGAGGAAGACACCTACACGGCGCGGTTGCGCGGCCGGCCGCTGGAGCTGACCTACAAGGAGTTCGAGTTGCTGAAGTTCCTGGCCCAGCACCCCGGCCGGGTCTTCACCAGGGAGCAGTTGGTCACCGAGGTCTGGGGCTACGACTTCTTCGGCGGTACCCGGACGGTGGACGTGCACGTCCGCCGACTGCGCGCCAAGCTCGGATCCGAGCACGAATCGCTGATCGGGACCGTCCGCAACGTGGGCTACAAGATGGTGCCGCCGTCCCGGACGGTGCTGCGCGACGAGTCGGCGCCGACCGGCGCCCAGGCGTGAGCGATGCGACCGGCACCGAGATGGTGCTGCCGGGGTGGGGTTCGGGGTGGGGTTCAGGATGGGATTCAGGACAGTCGGCCGGTGACGCTGTCCGTGCGCTGAACGCGCGATCGGCCCTGGTGGACGGGGTCGAGCCGATCTCCGGGCACATGATGCAGGCCGCCACCGACGGGTCCGCGCGCACCCTGCTCGTCCGCGCCGCGGACCTGGCCGGGGAGCTGGGGGACAACGCTATCGGCGATGACGGCGCGCTGGCCGGTGTTGCCGTCGCGGCCGGCTCCGATCCTGCCGAGGCCCTCGTCGCACCGGAGTTCCGCCGGCGCGGAGTGGGTAGGGCGCTCGTCCGGGCCGTGCTGGACCGGCAGGGCGCTGTCTGGGCTTACGGCAACCTCCCGGCGGCCGCGGCGCTGGCCAGGCGGTTGGGGCTGGTCCGCACCCGGGAACTGCTCCAGCTGCGCCGGACGTCGACCGCGCGAGATCGCGTGGAGTGGCCGGACGGAGTCCGGATTCGTACCTTTGTGCCCGGCCGTGACGACAGGGCGTTCCTGGCGGTCAACGCCCGGGCCTTCGCCTGGCATCCCGAGCAGGGCAGGCTCGACGAGGCCGGCCTGCAGGCGGAGATGTCGCAGGACTGGTTCGACCCGGCGGGGTTCCTCCTGGCGGTCAGCGGCCGGTCGGATGCCGAGCGGGTGCTTGGCTTTCACTGGACAAAGGTGCATCCCGTGGGCCCGACACCGGGCGCCGACCCGACACCGGGCGCCGACCCGACACCGGGCGCCGACCCGACACCGGGCGCCGACCCGACACCCGCGGACGGTCCGACGATCGCCGCGGACGGTCCGACAATCGCCGCGGACGGCGCGCAACCGCCGGGTCCGGTCGGCGAGATCTATGTACTGGGCGTGGATCCCGAGGCGCCGGTGCGCGGTCTTGGCACGCCGCTGACCGCGGCCGGACTGAATTACCTGGCCGGTCGAGGGCTGGACACCGTGATGCTCTACGTGGAGGCCGACAACGCGCCCGCCCTGAAGCTGTACCGGCGCTTCGGGTTTTCGACCGCGATGAGCAACGTGGTGTACGCGCGACCCGCCGACCGGAACCCGCCGAGCCCCAGCGGCTGAGACCCTCGTCGTCTCGCCGTTTTCGGGTCGCTGGGACCGATGGTGGCGTGATCACGGCGTGGGGACCGGGACAGGTTCTGGGAGCCGTTGGCGGTCCCACCACGGTGATCACCGGGCGGACCGGGGGCGCGGTCAGCGGACGGTCAGGGTGATCGATCCGGGTGCGTTCAGTCCGATCCGCTCAAGAGGCCGAACGCATGGCAACGCGATGTGACCGGGCTCATACCTACCAGGGGTATCCCCGTCTCCAGACGATACCCTGCGGGGGTATGGTGTGTGGAGGGGCAGCTGGCACAGCGGAGGAGGTCCTGGATGGACGAGCAGCACGCCCACTACGGGTACATCCAGA
>DASQFG010000390.1:0-1705 GCA_035633315.1 Nakamurella sp.
CGGCGGGTCCACGACCACCAACAGCGAACTCGTCGCGCTGCTCGAGGCGACCACCACCCGCTGGGCCGCCGCGACCACCGGTGCGCAGTCCGCGGCCGGGTACATCCTCGGCACGGACAAGGCGATCATGGGCATCGGCGGTTTCTCCGGGAGCGACCCGGCCCCGACGCTGGCGGAGTTCCAGCAGCTTGTCGCGGACGGTGACATCTCGTACTTCATCGCCGGTGGCGGGATGGGCGGCGGAGCGGGCGGTCCCGGCGGCGGATCCGGGTCGGGTTCGGAGATCGCCGCGTGGGTGGAGGCGAGCTTCACCTCCACGACCGTCGGCGGGACCACGGTGTCCGACCTGACCAGCGCGCAGACGTCTTGACGCTCGTCGCAGGCGGCCCATCCCGGGCGCTTCGACTGAACTCCGACGGAACCCAGTGCCGCCACCTCGCCCTGAGGAGGCGGCGCGGAGTTCGCCAGCCGTCGGTCCGGATTCGCCGGGAATTGTCGCTTGACCCTGACGTAACGTCAGGCTGCATGCTCGTTGTTGTCCGGGTCGACCGGCCCGGACATCCGCAAGGGATCGCCAGAGGGATTGATGAGCTACACGGTCGGGCAGGTTGCCACCCTGGCCGGTGTGACGGTCCGGACGTTGCACCACTACGGCCAGATCGGGCTGCTCGAGCCGCAGGACCGCAGCGGAGCCGGCTACCGCCGGTATTCCGAGGAGGACCTGCAACGGCTGCAGCACATCCTGTTCTACCGGGAACTCGGATTCTCCCTGGACGAGATCGCGACCATTCTCGCCGACCCGGGCGCGAATACCGGAGCACACCTGCGCCGCCAGCGCGAGTTGCTGAACAACCGGATGGCCCGGCTCGCCGCGATGGTCGCGGCCGTCGAGAAGGAACTGGAGGCGTTCACCATGGGAATCCAACTGACCCCGGAAGAGAAGTTCGAGATCTTCGGGCCGAACTACAGCGAGGACTACGAAACCGAGGCGGAGCAGCGCTGGGGCGACACCGACGCCTGGGCACAGTCCCAGCAGCGGACCAGCAAGCTGACCAAGCAGCAGTGGATCGAGATCAAGGAAGCCGGTGACGACCTGAACCGCCGACTCGCGGCGGCCATGAAGGGCGGCGCCGCCCCGGACAGCACCGAGGCCATGGATCTGGCCGAGGAGCACCGGCTGGGCATCCAGACGTTCTACGACTGCCCACCGGAGATGCACCGCGGACTCGGCGAGATGTACGTCGCCGACGAGCGTTTCACCCGGACCTACGAGGACGTCGCCCCCGGGTTGGCGGTGTGGCTGCGTGACGCCATCGACGCCAATGCCGACCGGGCGAAGGCCGCCCGGGCCTGATAACAACGAGAGCTGAGCACCAAAGGGCCCCCGCTGATCCAGCGGGGGCCCCTTTGGCGAAGCGGTCCGACAGTGCCGCTATGGGGCGGTCGCCGCGACCGGGGGAAGGCCCTGCAACTGCGCGAGCACCGCGGGATCCTGCATCTCCATCCAGGCGATGACGTCCTGGTAGGTCGCGCAGTAGGTGTCGGGCTGCCCGCACTTCTCCTTCATGAAATCCATGGCCGGCGGGTTGAACGAGTCACCGTTCCACTTGTTGAAGTGGTTGGCGATCAGCACCGGTGCCCGGTTGCCGTTATAGGCCTGGTCGTACATGTAATCATAGGTCTTCTTGACGATTTCGCGGAGCTC
>DASQFG010000391.1:0-13204 GCA_035633315.1 Nakamurella sp.
CACCATGGTCGGCGACATCGAGGCCAAGTCGGGCCGCGATCTCCGGTTCGCCCTGAGGTGCAGAACATGAACGCCACCGACGTGGCCGGCCTGTTCTCACTGATCGATGACGTGACCGCGATCGCCACTGCGATCCGCCAGAGCCGTTGGCCTCGTCAGCACATGGTATCACCGGTGATACACTCACCGTATGGCAACTGTCAGCGTGCGCGACCTGCGCAATACGGCGGTGATGTAGTGGATCGGGTGGCCCGCGGCGAATCCGTGACGATCACTCGAGACGGCACCGAAGTCGCCGAACTCCGTCCATTGCCACGCCGGGGCCCGACCGCGCAGCAACTCATCGATCGTCGACGGCACCTTCCACCCCTCGATCCGGATGCCCTTCGCCGGGATCTCGACGCGCTGATCGATCCGCGACTGTGATCAACGCGGCGAGCGGAATCCTCGACACGTCAACGGTGATCTTGCTCGGTCGCCTGGTCGATCCACGCGCGCTGCCCGATGAGCCTGTGATCAGCGCAGTGAGGCTCGCTGAATTATCGCTCGGTCCGCTGCTGACCGATGACGAGACCGAACGGTCCGCCAGGCTCGCTCACCTGCAGCAGGCAGAATCCGATCTCGAGCCTCTCCCCTTTGACGCTGCGTCCGCTCGCGCTTTCGGTCGGGTGGCCGCGGCGCTGCGAAAGTCCGGCCGCAAGCCGGCCGCCCGTGCCTACGACGCGTTGATAGCAGCGACCGCGATTGCCGCGGCACTGCCGCTGTACACCTGCAACCCCGACGATTTCAACGAGATTCCCGACCTCGACGTTCGCGCAGTGCCACATCCCGACCGGCGCGGACCATGACGGCAGATCGATCCTGACGGACCAGGGTGCCGGGGAATAGCTTCCCGTGCAAGGTGTGTCGCACTTGATCGGCCAAAGGCCAGGCGTAGGAGGGAGGCATGCGTCGCGAACCAGTCACCTCCAGCAGCTTGGCGTCGGTCGGTTTCGACCCGGCCACCAACGAGCTCGAGATCGAGTTCCGCAGCGGCGATGTGTACCGGTACTCGGTGCCCCGCCGCGTTCACCTGGAGCTGATGGCGTCGGACAGCATGGGATCGTATTTCGCCCGCCGGATCCGCCCCGCCCATCGCGGGTGGAAGGTTGCCGCCTGAGCAACTCCGCACGTCGTTTCCATCACGATGAGGAGCCGAATAGGGCATGTTCTCAGCTATGGGGGCTATTCGGAGTCCGCTTCGCGAAAAGCGATACAACCTGCGCTGTGGTTGTCCGGCGAGCCGCGAGTCGAGCCGGACTGGCACGAGGGGAATCCATGAAGGTTTTCCGAGTGGTTGCGGCGTCCGGCGCGATGATCGTGCTGGGTGGTTGTGCTGCGCCCGCGACGCCTCAGGCGCCGGCACCGGCGTCCGTCGCGACGGTGACGGTGGCAGCGACAACCGTCACCGGCGACTGTCGTCGAGTCGCGCGTCCAGGCCCCGACCACCGCACCTGTAGCCCCCCACGGCGACGGTGGTCGTCACGGAAACCGCACCGGCCACTGCCGACCCAACGCGCGAAAGTCCTGCGATCATACCGGATGTCGTCTGTCAGAACCTCCAGGATGCGCAGGACGAGATTCAACGCGCTGGTGTGTTCTTCTCACGCACTGATGGGGCTCGGGTCAGGGACGAGCACAGTTGATCGATCGGAATGCGATTGTTGTCGCGCGGACACCCGCACCCGGATCGCCCGTCGGCGAGGCCGAAGCGATCCTGTCCGCGGTGAAGGTAGGGGAACCCAGCAGCTGCTGACGCAGGACCATCGACGATCCGGCGCAGGGCCTGTCGTGAGCGGGCCGGTCCGGTTACTGTCCGGAGCATGATGACCAGGGAGCGCCGGTGAGTCGCCAGCGAGAAGTGGAATCGCGGGCGGGCGTCGACCTGACCAACCTCGACCAACCCCTGGTGGGAGGCGCCGAGCAGGAGACCAAGCGCGAGCTTGTCGACTACCTGGATGCGGTCCACGACCGCATCGTGCCGGTGCTGGCAGGACGGCCGCTTTCGGTCATCCGGGTGCGGCCGGGCCAGCCGCCGTTCATGCAGAAGAACGTGCCGAAGTACACCCCGGAGTGGGTGCGGACGACCACGGTCTGGGCCGAGGCGTCGCGACGCGAGATCTCCTACGCGCTCTGCGACGACCGGGGCACGTTGCTGTGGTTCGCGAACCAGCGTGCCGTCGAATATCACCCCACCCTGGCGCTCGCGGGCGCGCATCACCCGACGCACCTGGTGCTCGACCTGGACCCGCCGCCCGGTGCCGACTTCGGGGTGGTGGTCGCCACGGCCCGGCTGGTGCAGCGGGCACTCGCTGACGCCGGGCTGGCCGGCGCGGCAAAGACCAGTGGCGCCAAGGGTTTACACATCTTCGTGCCGCTGCACGACCACGTCGGGGTGGAGGAGGTCGCCGCGGCGACCCGGGCGATCGCGGCCAGAGCGGCGCGACTGGACCCCGAGATCGCCACCACCGAATACATCGTCGAGGACCGCGGTGGGAAGGTGTTCGTCGATTCCACCCGGGCCGGTGGTGCGACGGTGGTGGCCGCCTACAGTCCCCGGGTCCGTCCCGGTGTGCCGGTGTCGTTTCCACTGGCCTGGGATCGGCTCGACGATGTGACGCCCGCCGATTTCACCATCCGCACCGCGGCCGGCCTGCTGGGCGACCGCGATCCGTGGCGGGAACTGATGCCGGCGGCGCAGACCCTTCTCGATGACCTGATTGAAGAGGGCCGGGCCATTCCGATCGCGCGGGTCCAGGCCATGCACGAGGGGAAACGACGGGCACGCGCCCGCCGCCAGTAGGCGCCATGGTCGGCGTCGCGGGGGGACCGGTCATTCGTGCGGTGGTTCTGGACGTGGACGGCACGGTCCTGCGCAGGGACCACACCATCTCGCCGGCGACACGGGAGGCGGTCGCGGACGTGATCGGGTTGGGTGAATCCCCCCGGCGAGTCCGGCGACTCCACGGGCTCTCGCGCCAGCCGAAGGGACGTCCCCGCTTCCGATGCCACTCTCATCCTCGGGTTGCTGCACGGGTGCCGGCGCTTCCAGACCGCCGTCGAACTGATCGGCAAACGCTGGAGTTCGGCGATCCTGCTCGCCCTTGCCCGCGGCGCCACCCGGTTCGGTGAGATCCGGACACTGGTACCGGGCCTGTCCGATCGGATGCTCGCTGAACGGATGCGTGAACTGCAGGCGGCGAAACTGGTCGAACGCGACGTAGTCCCCACGACCCCGGTGCAAATCCGATACCACCTCACCGAACGCGGCACCGACCTCATCAAATCCCTCCATCCACTGGTGAAATGGGGGCACCCTGGCAAGGGCCGAGGTATGCCGACCCTAACAGCGATCCCACCGCTGAAACGTCGACCGGGAGTACTTCGCGACGACGGTGACGGCCCCGGATGAAAGGTGATGCTGATTGTTCTCCTGTGTTCGCAATGTCGTCCGGAATGAATGTCGCTGACGCTCGGTGACTTCACCAACCGTCAGGGTGAGCAGTCGCCTCCTGGCGATTGCTGAAACCGTAGCCGAGTCACACCAAGCAATCCTCGGCAACGGCTTCCGAGCACAGCCGTGCGCAAATGCCGCGTGTCCTTCGCAAATGATTGCCAGCGCAAGTCCGCGGAAACCGGTAAGGTTCGACCAGCTTCACAAGGATTGTCAAACCGGGATTCCCGGAGGTGGGTATGACCGGTTCCACCGGCGATGGGGCACCGGAAATACCGGATCCCCTTGAGCGCGACCTTGTCGGTTATTCGAACGGGGCCTCGCCCGATGGCCGGATAGTGCCCGAGGACTGGGCCGGCGGTGTTCCGCAGTACCCCGCCCATGCACCATCGGTCCGGTTGGGGCACCGCTGGGTCAGCGGGTTGTGGCTGATTCCCATCGGAGTCGTCACACTCGTTTTCTGCATCGCCGTCGCGCAGCAGCTGCGTACGTACCAGTGGATGCAAGACTTTCTCCGGGAATATCCCGGGACCTCACCGGATTACGTGCCGTCGGTCACCGCGGGATTCCCGTGGTGGCTGCGCTGGCAGCACTTCTTCAACATCATCTTCATGATGTTCATCATTCGTGCCGGCCTGCAGATCCTGGCCGACCACCCGCGGCTGTACGTCAACTCCGGCAGCCGGCCCGGTACCGAATGGCTTCGGTTACGTGGTCCGGTACCGGCCGACCGGATGGATCCGGACAGGGCGCACGAGGTCTGGACCGCCAAAGACGACTCGGTGGCGCTGCCCAAGTGGCTCGGCATACCAGGGTTACGCCATTCCATCGGGTTGGCCCGCTGGTGGCATTTGAGCTTCGATCTCCTTTGGCTGATCAACGGCGTGATCTTCTTCATCCTCTTGTTCAGCACCGGTCAATGGCAGCGACTGGTCCCCCGTTCCTGGGATGTGCTCCCGAATGCGGTGTCGACCGCCGTCCAGTACGCGTCGCTGGATCTGCCCGCAAACGACGGCTTCACCAACTACAACGGACTGCAGTTGCTGGCCTACTTCCTCACCGTGTTCGTCGCCGCGCCCCTGGCGTTGATCACCGGACTCCTGCAATCGCCGGCGATCGCCGGTAAGTTGGGTCTGGGAGCCGGCCCATTGAACCGGCAGGTGGCTCGCAGCGTCCACTTCTGGGTGCTGTCCTGGATGATCTTCTTCATCGCGGTGCACACGTTGATGGTGTGGATCACCGGACTGCTCGGCAACGTCAACCACATCACGCTTGGCACCAACACCGATTCGTGGTGGGCGATCGCCATTTATGCCGGCGGGATGGCGGTCGTCGTCGGGCTGTGGGCGTGGGCATCGCCTTTCACCATCCGCCACCCGCGCACGGTGCAGCGTGCGGGCGAATTCATGGTGGGCTGGGCCAAGGGACTCATGGAGTGGTGGGACCCTCGATCGACGTACCAGGAAAAGGACATCTCCACGTTCTTCTGGCCCAACGGGCACTTGCCAGATTCGCCGGAGTACACCCGACTGAAGGCGGGTGGCTTTGCCGACTACCGGCTGCGGATCGACGGGCTGGTGGACAACCCCGTCGAACTCGGATTCGCCGAACTAACAGCGATGCCCAAGCGAGAGCAGACCACCCAGCATTACTGCATTCAGGGATGGTCCGGGATCGCAAAGTGGGGCGGCGTGGCCATGTGCGATCTCTTGGACATCGTCCATCCTCGGCCGGACGCGAAGTGGGTCGTCTTCTACTCGTACGGCGCCGGACCCGTGGGAGGCCTGTACTACGACTGCCACAAGATCGAGAACATGCGCCACGAACTGACGATCCTCGCCTACGAGATGAACGGCGAGCCGCTCAACGAGTCTCATGGCGCACCGCTGCGTCTGCGTGACGAGGCCGAACTCGGATTCAAACAGGTCAAATGGGTTCAGGCCATTGAGTTCGTGGCCAGTTTCCACCATCTTGGCGCGGGGCAAGGCGGGTACAACGAAGATCAGGAGTTCTACGGCTACCGGATGCCCATCTGAAGCGTCGTTGCCACGACGGGCCGTATCGATGATCGTCGTTGGCAGCCAGCCGCTCGACGGCGAACGCACGCCGGTGCCGGAGGACAAACCATCGTCACCGCAGGGTTGACGACAACCGGGGTGGACACCGTCATCGATGCTGCTGTCTGTGAGTGGTTCGGTTCATCGACCTCCGGTTGGTCCAGGACTCGCAGCCGAGCCCGGAGCAGCCCCCTGGTTGGCCCGTTCTCGTCACCGCGCCGCCGCCGGTTGGTTCCTGGTCGGTGCCAATCTCGGTTCCGGGCGCAACACCGGGCGGAGTTCGCCGAGCACCGACGCATCGGCAATGGTGGGCGGGACCACGGCGGCTCGTCCGTCGGCGATGCTGCTCATCGTCGCGCGCAGGATCTTTCCGGAGCGGGTCCTTGGCAGCGCGGCGACGATGTCGACCTGGCGGATTCCGGTGACAGCGCCGATCTGGTCGCGGACCATTTGCACCAGTTCGGCGCAGAGCCGCGCCCTGGACACCTCGTCCGCCGGCACGTCGGAACGCAGGACCACCAGGCCGCGGGGAATCTGTCCGTCGATGGCGTCGGCGACACCGAACACCGCGCATTCGGCGACGTCTGGGTGCGAGGCCAGGATGTCTTCCATGGCGCCGGTGGACAGCCGGTTGCCGGCCACGTTGATCACATCGTCGGTGCGGCCCATCACGTACAGGTACCCATCAGCGTCGAGGTGACCGCCGTCGCCCGTCAGGTAGTAGCCAGGAAATGCTGCCAGGTACGACCGCAGGAATCGCGCGTCGTCGTTCCAGAGCCGGGGGAGCGCCCCGGGCGGCATCGGCAATTTGATCACGATCGCACCGTCCTGACCGGCCGGGGCTGACGTACCGTCGGGGGCCAGGACCCGCACATCCCACCCGGGGAGCGGACGGGACGGCGAACCCGGCTTCAGCGGCAGTACCTCGATCCCGGCCGGGTTGGCCACGATCGGCCAGCCGGACTCGGTCTGCCACCAGTGATCGATCACCGGCACACCCAGCAGATCCGTTGCCCAGCGGTAGGTTTGCGGCTCCAACCGTTCACCCGCCAGGAACAGGTACTTCAACGCGGACAGGTCGTAGCCGGCCAGCAGGGAGCCGTGCGGATCCCTCTTCCGAATCGTCCGTAGCGCGGTGGGCGCCGCGAAGATGGTCTTCACCCGGTACTCGGAGGCGATCCGCCAGAACTGCCCGGCGTCCGGGGTACCCACCGGCTCCCCCTCGAACAGCACCGTCGTCGCGCCGACCAACAATGGGCCGTACACGGTGTACGAATGCCCCACCACCCAACCGAGATCCGACGCAGTGAACATCGTCTCGCCGGCGCCGATGTCGTACACGTTGCTCATCGACCAGGCCAACGCCACCGCGTGACCACCGCTGTCCCGGACGACGCCCTTCGGTCTCCCGGTCGTCCCCGAGGTGTACAGGATGTACAGCGGATCGGTCGCGGCGACCATCACCGGATCGACAGGCGTCGCCGACGCCATGGCTTTGGTCCAGTTGATGTCGTCGGGTCCCAGCACGGCCTCGGCACGCCGCTGCACGATGACCCGCTTGGCGGGTCGGTGCTGGGCCAGTTCGATCGCCCGGTTCAACCGGGGCAGGTATCCGATGACCTTCTTGCCCTCGATGCCGAAGGACGCCGACACGATCACCTTCGGTGTCGCGTCGTCAATCCGCAACGCCAGTTCCTTCGGCGCGAATCCGCCGAACACCACTGAATGCACCGCACCCAACCGCGCGCAACCCAGCATCGCGATGATCGCCTGCGGGATCATCGGCATATAGATCAGCACCCGGTCGCCCTTGCCGACCCCCAAACCGGCCAGCACCCCGGCGAACAAGGCGACCTCATCACGCAACTTCCGGTAGCTCAACGTGCGCTTCATGCCGGTCACCGGGCTGTCGTAGATCACCGCGGCCTGCTCACCCCGTCCAGCCTCCACATGCCGGTCCACCGCGTTGTACGCAACGTTCAGCCTGCCGTCCGGGAACCACCGGTAGAACGGCGGCTCCGACGAATCCAACGCGCGCACCGGAGGCACCGACCAGTCGATCGCACCCGCCGCGCTCAACCAGAAACCTTCAGGGTCGGTCACACTCGCCCGGAGCACCTCGTCATACCTACCCATGGCCCGTCCTTCAAGTCGCAGTTGTCGCAGTGGTGAACCGTCGCCCAACCTGTCGGAGCGCGACCACGATCCTCGGCCGGCGGCCCGACCCGCGTGACACCCGATCCGACCCGACGCCGCCCCGCAGTGGTAGAGCCAAAAGGCCCCGACATGCCGTGACGAGCGATCGAGAGCTGCCGTAGGCCGTTGGGGCCGCCGGCGGGACTTGACCGGTGGGCTCGGCCGGTGCCGGGCGCAGGGGCCCGCGGTCCGGCTCCGATGCCGCCGCGTCTGGTGCCGGTGTCATCGCCGATTGTCCTTACCTGGGTTCGACATCCTCGGGGGCGCCGTGTGCAGCATGCTGCGGGAAGGTCGTGATCGTCACGGGCCTGTCTCCCAACTCCGCGGCTACGCGAGGGCGGTGCGATGCGGTTGACGGAAGGGGCGCCATCGTTGACTACCCTGCTGGCTACGGTTTCCGGGAACCCCCGCTCACCGGCGCGGCTCCTTGTCGGTCGGGCTCGTTGTCGATCGGGCTCGTTGTCGATCGGGGGGTCGCGAGGTCGTTGTCCCGCGCGCTCTCTTCCGCCGTGAGCCGCCAGGAGCGCAGGGGGCGGAGCAACGAGTTCTTCTTGTCGTGGTGGCCCGTCATCCGGTGCAGGATGTCGGCCAGCGCCGTGACCGCGTCCAGGATGTACGGGCCCTTGTTCAGCATGACGCATTCCGCGCTGACTCCCATGGCCGCGTCGGTGATTTCCGCCCGTGACGGCCGACCGGTGCGGGCCAGTTGGTCGAGCACCTGGGTCGCCCAGATCACCGGCAGGTGGGCGGCCTCGCACAGCCACAGGATCTCCTCCTGCAACTCGGCCAGCCGGTCGTAGCCGCATTCTCCGGCAAGGTCCCCCCGCGCGATCATGACGCCGGTGTGCGGGCGTCGCAGTGCGGTCATCAGGATCGCCGGCAGGTGCTGGAATGCCTGCGCGGTCTCGACCTTGACCACCACGCCGAGCCGAGCGTCACCCAGCTCGTCCAACGCGGTCAGCAGATCCTGGACGTCGTCCTGATCGCGGGCGAACGACAGCTCGACGAGATCGGCATGGTCGATGATGAACGGCAGGTTCGCGCGGTCGGCCGTGGTGAGCGCGGGGATCGGCAGAACAGTGTCGGGCAGATTGATGCCCTTGGCCGCTCGCAGTCGTGAGCCGTTGATCGCGGCGTTGGTCATGCGGATGGTGAACTGGTCATCGTCGGAGGCGATGACCTCACCGCTCATCTTGCCGTCATCCAGATGGACCGCGTGTCCGGGTTGGACACGACCGAACGCCTCCGGCAGGGTGCAGCCGATCCTGGCCGGCGCGTCAAGGGTCACGGGTGCCGGGCTGCAATCACGGGTCAGCGTCAGACTGTCGCCTCGGTGCAGGGTCAGGAACTGTTCAAGGGGTGGGAGCGTCCCGACCGTGGCCCATTCCCCGGCACGCGTCCGCAACACGGTTCCGGTTGCGATGTAGGCGGTGTGCCAGGTGGCGATCAACGTCCCATTCGCGTCGGTCGTCTCGACGACGAGGTGCCGGCGGGCGCCCCGAGTGTCCGCCACTTCGATCCTGTCCTCGACACACAGGCCAGTCAACCAGCTCTCGGGCACCTGCAGCACCGAAAGCCCCGGGTGTGGCGGCGGCACAGGGTTTTCCGCCGGGGTCAGCCAGCACCGGGCCGGCGCCGTGACCCGGCCGAGCTTGTCCCGGGTGGGCCGGAGCTTGATCACCCGCGGCCCGTCGGTCAAGGGACCCGTGCGGACCTTCGGACCCGAGAGGTCCATCGCCACCAGACACACCCGACCGGCGACGGCACTTGCCGCTCGAACGTGGCCGATCATCGCTGCCCACACGTCGATGCCGTCGTGAGCGCAGTTGATCCGCGCCAGATTCATCCCGTCCTCGACAAGCGCCAGCACCAGCGTCGGATCCGTTGCTGCCTCCGGGGGCAACGTCACCATGATCCGGGTCTGTCGATCGGCTGGCTCTGGCCCGAACAACTGCACCGCACGGCGACGCAGCAGACGCGGACCCCCTCCGAACCCGACGACCGGCTCGCGACGGTTGTTCGCTTGTCCCAGCAACGCCTCGACGGTGGCGGCGATCGCCTCGAGGGTGGCCTGCACGTGGGGTTCACATCGCCCCAACGAGGACAACCCGAACGCGGCGAGTTCCAATTGGAGCTGCCGCAGGTCACATTGCCGGATCGCCCAGTAGTGCGCCAGGTTCACCGCGCTGGTCAGATTGGTCTCGTCAACCGAGGCGATCTGGGTCGCCCACAGGTTCTCCGCATCGACCAACCGTTCCCGCAGTTGGTGAATCTGCTCGGCCAAGGTCGCCAGCACGGCGTCGTTGGTCAATCCCTCGGTCACCGGAGGTGATTCCGTCCTGGCATTGTCGAAGTGATCGGCGGACCCACCGTCCATCGTGCCGTTCAGTCCGCTGCTCACCGGGATGCGTCGTCCATGATCGGGCTAGTACAGCCCAACAAGATGAACAGCCGGGGGTTCCAAGAAACACGAACAGAACCCACCTCCAGTGAGGCCGCCATCAGCGCCGCACTGCGGCCACCGGCCGGCTGGGCAGCGCATCGTTGCAGCCATCCCTCCGGGCCACGAGCCCCGGAGTCATGCCTATCTGGCAAAGCTGCTGGTGTGGTTGACGTTTCGGATCGCCACCCAGCCCAGCACCAGGGCCAGGACCGCCAGTACGGGTGTGGCGATGCTCCACCAGGTGATCACGGCAAGCGGCAACGCGCCCAGCACCAGGACCGCGACGGCCGCCGCGAGGTATCGGCGGCCGAGGGCGACCGCGACCAGGATCGCCACGCCGCCGGCCAGCCCCCAGACCCGATCCCATCCGTGCGCGGCGGTTCCCACCCAGAGGTAGAGCAGCGCGACGATGGTGACCAGCACGACGGGCCAGGTTCGCCGCAGCGTCTCGTTCATGGGAGCGTCCTTCCGCGATTTCAGCTTGTTACGTCGGTGTAGGGGCGCCGGGGGCTGGGCGGCGGGGTCGCGGTGGGGTATCCGATCCGGAAGGTCATGATCGCGTGGCTACCGGCCGGAAGCATTCCCGCGGCCGCATCGCCGAATTCGGGGGCAAGCCCCGCGGAGGTTTCTCGGTCGATGCGTTCGGGGATCTGGCACAGCGGTTGCATGACCAACCCGTCGACAGTCGCAGCCAGGTGCAATCGCTGCCAGGCTCGCCCTGCCTGCAGTCGTAGTACCGGGTCATGCGGGTCGGCGACGGTCAGCGCGCCGAACGCCGCGGCGGTGGGGAGTTGGGTATCGCGGGTGCCGCTGAGCCAGCCGCTGCTGTTCTGTTCCCGGGAAACCGGTATCAGTTTGGCCAGCGCTCGAATGAGATCCGATTGACCGGACGGGTCGATGGTGATGCCGTCCTTGTACTGCTGAATGTCCGACCAGTTGGTGCGGTACCACCGGTAGTCGTCGGCAGCCTGTTCAGGGTCAGCGATGATGGCTTCGGTGGCCCGTATGGTCAACTCCCCGAAGGCCCGCTTCTCCTCGTCCGTGGTGAACCAGACCACGGTGGGGCCGGCCGGATCGAGCCTGCCGACGAGCCCTTCGAGTTGCGCTGCGTTGACGGCCCGGCTGGTGTCATAGGCGCCGCGGTTGGTGTGCCGGGAGGCGATCGCGTCGAAGAGCGTCGACCGCGACGGCGTTGCCGCGGAGAGAGTGACCGTCGCGATGTGCGTGGCGTCGGCCGGGTCCGGCAGCAGCGCCACAGTCGCGGCCAGCCCGTTGGGTGGGGCTGCCAGTACCAGGTTCTCCACCGCGCAACCCAGTGAGATGTGCAGCTCGCGGAGCAACGGGTCCATCGCCCCGATGGTGCGCGTCATGTCGGCGAATAGTTCGATCCGATCACCGGCGACGACGAACAGCCAGGGCTGGGTGTTATGTGCGTTGGCGGCCAGCACTGCGGCCCGAACGAGATTCATCGGGTCAACTCCTGCCACGGCTGCTTCATCCCAGACGGCGTAGGCGGGTCCGGTCCCGGACGCGAAAACGCCGCCGTCGATGGCGCGCCAAGTCAGACCGGTGGCCCCGACGACCGCGGCGACGCCGGCGCCCAGTCCGAGGAACTGCAGCACGGCGCGCCGGCTCACCGGCCGTGGCACGACGGGCTGCTCGGTCGGTTGATCCACATCAGTTTGCACGTCGAAATGTTCCTTGCTGGATGGATGATGTGGCATCCGTGGAATCGATTTCGCCAATCGACATTATGCGGCGCGGTGACGAGACCGGATGGCGGGGCCACTGAAGATTTCCCGGTTGTTAGCTGTTTGCTGTCCCAAGGCCGAACGAGAGGAATCGGGCCCTTGGGTTCCGGGCTGACTGCTTATCAGTCAGTGACGACGCTACACCGTGCCATCCGAGCCGTCGAGCCGGCCAATCGTCGCGCGTAAATGTCCCGTGCCGGACACCTTCCGTTCACTTTCTGCCGCTAGCCTTGGGCATTGACCGGCACGATCGAGCACCCCGATCGGGCACCCCGATCGACCATCGGTGCGTGCCCGCTGATCGCCCGATCTGCGGGCAATCGCCTCGCCGCTGCGATGCTGTTTGGATCCTGGCTGACGCCAGGGCAACCGGCCAACACAGTGTCGTGCAAGGCCGTGCGATGAGGCGCCTGTCGTAGTCAGGCGTCACCACCAACCCGTTCAAGGGCGTTGAGAACGGAATCAGGTTGTTCGATCGTCCGGGTCAACATGGGCAAGACGCTTGCCGTTCGTATTCTTCCCACAATTGAGGGTGTCATTTCATACAATGCGTATTGATGTCGAGGACCTGAACGTTTACTACGGGAATTTCCTGGCGGTCGAGGGGGCGACGATCACCATGGCCCCGAAGACAGTGACCGCATTCATCGGGCCCTCCGGGTGCGGGAAGTCCACCGTTCTGCGCACCCTGAACCGGATGCACGAGGTCATCTTCGGCGGGTGGATGACCGGCGCTGTGCGTCTGGACGGCCAGGACCTTTACGGGCAGGGGGTCGACCCAGTGAACGTTCGCCGTACCGTGGGCATGGTCTTCCAGCAGCCGAACCCGTTCCCGACCATGACGGTGTACGACAACGTCGCCTCCGGGTACACGCTCGCCGGGATCCGGAAATCCAAGAACGACATGGACGGCATCGTTGAGGATTCCCTCAAACGGGCGAACCTCTGGGAGGAGGTCAAGCAGCGACTGAACCGGCCCGGTGCCGGCCTGTCCGGCGGGCAGCAGCAGCGACTGTGCATCGCCCGGGCCATCGCGGTCGAACCGACCGTGTTGCTGATGGACGAACCCTGCTCCGCACTCGACCCGATCTCCACCCAGGCCATCGAAGACCTGATCGACGAACTGAAGGTCAAGTACACCATCGTCATCGTTACCCACAACATGCAGCAAGCGGCACGCATCTCTGACCGCACCGCGTTCTTCAACCTCGCCGGCGTCGGCCAACCCGGCCACCTCGTGGAGTACGGCGAAACCAGAACAATC
>DASQFG010000392.1:0-3177 GCA_035633315.1 Nakamurella sp.
TGCAGGGTGGCCTGCACGCCGGCCGCGCCGGACGCCGGGCGCCGGCGGCCGAATCGGCGGCGGTTCTTGGTCAGGTGCGTGGTCCCCTGCGGGTCACGATCCGGTGGCGGCGGTCTTGAGGACCGACGCGGTCTGCTCCAGCGACGCGATGGTCTTCTCCGGCTTCTTGATCTTCTTCACCTTGCGCCAGCCGATGAACGCGAAGATGGCCGCGATCAGCAACATTGCCACGAAGACGATGGTGAAGGCGGCCCAGCGCGGCAGCCAGATAACCAGGATCTCGCCCACCATGAACCAGAAGAAGAACAGTGAGAACGCCGCGGTCAAGCCCGCGACGGCGAACATCGCCCCGCCGGTGGCGCCCTGCTTGACCGACGCGGTGACCTCCAGCTTGGCCAGCTCGATCTCCGAGCGGACCAGCGTGGACATCTGGGTGGACACGTCCTTGACCAGGTCGCCCATGGAGGCGCTCCGGTCGACCGCGGGTTCGGCGACCAACGGGATCGACGCGCCGTTGGAGCCCGGCACGGTGAACCGGTTCGGCGGGGTGGGGGTGCCGGTAGTGGTCACAGCCCTCTCCTGAAGCTCGGGGCGGCCGGCCTGCCGGTTCCCCGGCCGATGCCGCCGTGCTGGTCATGTGCTGACTGCTCGCCCGTGACCGATCGCCCGGTCCCAGGTCTGGCGACCGTACTACCGGTGCCGGACGTGCGGCCGGACCCATCGTGCCATGCCCGTCCAGCTCCGGCCGCGTCCAGGTCGCTCGTGGCGGTTACTGGCCGAGCAACCACCGGTCAGGGGCGGCGAGCTTCGCCGCGGCGGGCGGCCCCCACGATCCCTGTGGGTACGGCTGCACCGCGGGGCGGTGATCCAGCAGCGGCTGAATGACGGCCCAGGCGTGCGCAAGCCCGTCGGGGCGGGTGAACAGCGACCGGTCGCCGATCAACACGTCATGGATCAGCCGGACGTACGGCGGCAGCGCATCGGCTCCCGCGACCTCACCGAGCACGATCTTCGCGTCGGTGATGGTCAGGTTCAGGCCCGCGCCGGGTTCCTTGACGACCATCGACAGCAGCACCTCGCCGTTGCCGGCCAACGAGAGCGTCAGCACCCCGCCGTCCTGCGGTACGTCGAACGGGGCATCCGTCGGCTCGCGCAGCACGATGCTGACCCGCTGCGTGGAACCGGCCATCCGCTTGCCGGTCCGCATCAGGAACGGCACCCCGCGCCAGCGATCGTTGTCCACCCACATCCGGGCGGCGACGAAGGTATCGGTGGTCGAATCGGGAGCGATCCCGGGCACGTCGCGGAAGCCCTCGTACTGGCCGAGCACCACCTCGGCGGGATCCAGCGGGCGGAAGCAGCCGATCACCTCCTCGCGCGCGGATTGCAGGTCGTCGGCACCCATGCCGGCCGGCGGTTCCATGGCAACCTCGGCGGCGACCTGCAGCAGATGGGTGATCAGCATGTCCAGCACCGCGCCGGTGGCGTCGTAGAACCCGGCCCGGTCGTCGATGTCCAGCGTCTCGGGCGCATCGATCTGTACGGACTTGATGTGCTCGGCGTCCCAGGCCGTGGAGAACAGGCTGTTGGCGAAGCGGAGCACGTGCAGGTCCTGGGTCGCCTCCTTTCCCAGGAAATGGTCGATCCGATACACCTGCGACTCGTCGAGCACCTCGTGCACGGCCTTGTCCAGCTCCCGGAAATTCTCCGGTGACGTACCGAACGGCTTTTCGTAGACCACCCTGGAATCGGCGGCGAGCCGATGTTTGCCCAGCGCCGCGGTGAGCCCGATGAACGCCACCGGGGGCACCGCCAGATAATGCACGAGCTGGGTGTCCTCGCCCAGTTCCGCACGGGCGTCGGCGACGACGTCGAGCAAGGCGCCCGGGTCGTCGCTGCTGAAACCGCCGCCGGCGAAACGCAACCGGGCGCTGAAGTCGTCCCACGGCCCGGCGTCCGGGTGCGGTCCGAACGCCCGCAGCGTGTCGTGGACGTGCTTGCGGAATTCGTCGTGCGAGACGTCACCGCGCCCGTTGCCGATCAGCAGGTAGTTGTCCGGAAGAAGTTTCTGCTGGGCCAGGGTGAAGAACGCCGGGATCACCATGCGCTTCGCCAGGTCGCCGGTGGCGCCGAACAGAACGAAAACAATGGGTGGGCCGGGAACGGAATCGGCTGTCATCGGTGACGTCCTTGGTCTCAGCGGTGACGCGCGGTCACGTCAGCACAGCCGAGGGTAGCCGAGAGGCATCGTCACTGGTGCACCAAACGCTGGCTCGCGAGGACCTCGTCGCCCCGATGTCGTTCGCCGGGACCTTTGTTCGCCAGGACCTTCGTTCGCCGGACCTCGTTCGCCGGACCTCGTTCGCCGGACCTCGTTTTGCCAGGACCTGGATCGCGAGGACCTGGTTTGCCAGGACGAGCACCGCGGCCGGGCGAGCGTACGCACCCGGCCGCGGTGACTGGGTCAATCGGAGGTGGCGCTGGACAGCCCGGTGCTGATCAGGTTCATCACGGCCGAATCCTGCAGGGTCGTCACGTCACCGACGGTGCGGTTCTCGGCGATGTCACGGAGCAGCCGTCGCATGATCTTGCCGGAGCGGGTCTTGGGCAGCTCCGGGACGACCAGAATGCGCTTGGGTTTGGCGATCGGCCCGATCTCCTTGGAAACGTGGTTCTTCAGTTCGACGATCAACTGCTCGCCGGAGTCATTGGCCGATCCGCGCAGGATGACGAACGCGACGATGCCCTGGCCGGTCATCTCGTCGGTCGCGCCGACCACGGCGGCCTCGGCCACCGCGGGGTGCGAGACGAGTGCGGATTCCACCTCGGTCGTGGAGATCCGGTGTCCCGACACGTTCATCACGTCGTCGACCCGGCCGAGCAGCCAGAGCGCGCCGTCGGTGTCGTACTTCGCGCCGTCACCGGCGAAGTAGTAACCCTGCGAGGCGAACCGCGACCAGTAGGTGTCGGCGTAGCGCTCATCGTCACCGAAGATCGTGCGCAGCATGGCCGGCCACGGCTTGTCGATCACCAGGTAGCCGCCCTCACCCTTGCCGACCGGGATGCCCTCGTCGTTGACCACCAAGGCGCTGATGCCGGGCAGCGGCACCATGGCCGAGCCGGGCTTGGTCGCCGTCACGCCGGGCAGCGGGGAGATCATGATCGCGCCGGTCTCGG
>DASQFG010000393.1:0-4588 GCA_035633315.1 Nakamurella sp.
CGGAAGCGCGGCACCGGTCACCGCCGCGACGACCGCCGACACCCGCATGGCGCCCACGCGACCGATCCGGTCCCCCAGCGCCGCCCAGGGCAGCACGGACAGGGCGAGCGCGCCGGTGGCCACGGACACCGCCAGGGACGCCGCGGACTCGGACAGGCTCCACTCCGCGGCCATCGCCGGGAGCACCGCCTGAACGGCGTAGAGCTCGGCGAACGTGGCGATCCCGCCGGCGAACAGGGCGACGGTCAGCCGGCGTGAGTGCCGCGGATCAGCCGGGATCACGCGGCGGGGTCACTGGTGCGGGATCACAGGGCGTGATCGTAGGGTGGATCACGGGCTGGATCGCGGGCTGGATCACAGGGCCCAGTCGACCGGCGGCGCGCCCTGCTCGGTCAGCAGCGCGTTGGTGCGGGAGAACGGCTTGGAACCGAAGAACCCGCGATCGGCGGACATCGGTGACGGGTGGGCCGCGGCGATGATCGGCACGCCGTCCAGGATCGGAGTCAGGGTCTGGGCGTCACGACCCCACAGGATGGCAACCAGCGGACCGCCGCGGGCCACCAGCGCCCTGATGGCCGCCTCGGTGATCGGTTCCCAACCCTTGCCGCGGTGGGACGCGGGTTGTCCCGGCGCGACGGTGAGGACCCGGTTGAGCAACAGCACGCCCTGGTCGGACCAGGCGGTCAGATCGCCGTGCGCCGGCGGCGCGATGCCGACGTCGTCACGCATCTCCCGGTAGATGTTGCCGAGCGAGCGCGGCAGCGGCCGGACGTGACGATCGACCGCGAACGACAGCCCGATCGGGTGCCCTGGCGTCGGATACGGGTCCTGGCCCACCACCAGCACCCTGACCTGGTCCATCGGCCGCTGGAAGGCGCGCAGCACGTTCGGGCCGGCCGGCAGGTATTGCCGGCCGGCCGCCACCTCGGCGCGCAGGAACTCCCCCATCTGCGCGATGCCCCCGGCGACGGGTTGCAGGGCGTCCGCCCAGCCCGGATCGATGATCTGGTTCAGCGGCTGCGGCATGTCGGGAGGCTACCGGCGCGCTCAGCCGAAGTGGTCCCAGCCGCCGGCCTGCTCCCAGGGCACGCCATCGACGGCGACCGCTCCCCCGCTCGTGCTGCCCTCCGGTGCGCCCTCGCTGACGCTGCCGATGTTGGTCCAAACCGGCGGCAGCACCGCGCCGTGCGGGAAGGTGGCGGCCAGCGCGTGATCGTCACCGCCGGTCAGTGCCCACTCGAGGTGGTTGCGGCCGAGCGCGGAGGCCACCTCGACGAGCCGCGGGTTCACCGGCAACCGCGCGGTGACGACGTTGATCGTGACGCCGGAGGCGCTGGCGATGTGCCCGAGGTCGGCGAGCAGGCCGTCGGACACGTCGATCATCGACGTCGCACCGCTCTCGGCGGCCACGATTCCCGCCTGCAGCGGCGGGTCCGGCACCCGGTAGGCTCCCACGGCCGCCGCGGGGGAACGGAATCCGCGGGAGAGCACGGCGAGGCCGGCAGCGGCCCAGCCCAGCCGACCGGTCACCGCGACGACGTCGCCGGCCCGGGCCCCGGACCGGCGGACCGGTTCGCCGCCGCGCAGGTCGCCGAGCACCGTCACCGCGATCGTCAGCACTTCCGAGCGGGTGAGATCCCCGCCGACCACGCCGGCGCCGGCCTTGACGGCTTCCTCGTTCAGCCCGCGGCCGATGGCGGCGATCAGGTCGGTCGGCGTCGACGGCGGTGCGGACAGGCCCACCAGCAGAGCCGTCGGCGCGGCCCCCATCGCGGCGATGTCCGCCATCGCCGCGAGCGCGGCTCGTTGGCCGATCTGTTCGCCGGTGGCCCAATCGGTGCGGAAATGTACCCCGTCGACCAGCACGTCGACGCTGGCCACCACCCGGCCGTCCGGGGTCGCCACCACCGCCGCATCATCGCCAGGACCGATGACGGTGGTGGGCGGTTGGCTCATCCCGGACGTGACCACGTCGATGACGGCGAACTCACCGGTGTGCGCGATGGTCGTCGACTGGCCGAGCGGTGCGGCGGTCGATGGTCTGGCCGCGGATCGATCCGGCGGGCGGTGGGGGGTACCGATGGGACACCTCGCTGCTTGATTGGCTCTGTGGCAGATCCTGGTGGCTGATCTGGTGGGGTCGGGTGGCGGCGCCGAGTTGGCGGTGACGGCCGCCGTCCGGGGCGTCGGCGCGTTGTCCGGGCGCCGTCCGGGTGGCTCCGCCATCGTGCCCGACCGGCGCCCACCCGCGTCACCAGGGTTCGCGGTGCGCCGGCCGTGTTCGGGTTCGGCCGGCATGGCGGGTGTGACGGGTCATGGCGGGTCATGACGGCGGCCGGGTCATGGGCGGCACCGGACCGGGATACGCTCGTGCCGCGAGCAAGGAGTCAGACGAAAGGGGCACACCGTGGTGCAGGCGTTCATCCTCATCCAGACCGAGGTCGGCCAGGCCGCTGCAGTAGCCAGGGCGATCGCCGAGTTGCCTGGGGTGACCAGCGCCGAAGACGTCACCGGGCCGTACGACGTGATCGTCCGCGCGGAGGCCAACAACGTCGACGAGTTGGGCAAGCTCGTGGTGGCACGGGTGCAGAGCGTCGCCGGCATCACCCGCACGCTGACCTGCCCCGTCGTGCACCTCTGATCGTTCAGCAGTGACCCGACGTGCCCGGTGACTGACTCGAACTCGACCCCGTCCCAGCCATCGCCGTCCGGCGACCGACTTCCGCCGTGGCGGTTGGCCGCGGCCATCGCCCTGCCGCTGATCGCGATCGTGGTCGTCGTGGTGCTGGCAGGGAAGGTCGGCTCCGAACCGGCGACCGACCCCACCGCGCCGTTGGCGCTGGGCGAGGTCGAGGCGCCCGGAGCCGCGACACCGGCCTGCGCTCAGCTGATGGCCGATGTGCCGACCGTGCTGGGTGGGCTGGACCGCCGCGAGCTGATGGGTTCGTCAGGGGCCGCCGGCGGCTCGGACCTCCCTGACGGCGCGCAGGACGGAGCGACCTCCGACATTCAGGCCGGCGCGGTGGCCGCCTGGGGTGATCCGCCGGTGGTGCTGCGCTGCGGCATCCCGACTCCCGCCGAGCTGACCTGCTCCGCGCCGGTGCAGGTGGTCGACGACGTCACCTGGCTGCCCTTGAGTGGTCAAGGGGCGACCACCTATCTGGTCGTCGACCGCTCCGTCAGGGTCGCGCTGACCGTCCCCGACGGCATGACCAGCACCGGTCCGTGGCAGGAGATGTCCGAGACCGTCGCCCGAGCCCTGCCGCCGCGGGCGATCTGCGCCGACGGCGTGCCGATTCCCGCCGCCGGCGAGTAGCACCTGCCCCCTTTCGGGCGCGGATCATCTTCGCCCGCGCGGCTGAAGTCGTTGACTCGCTTCACTTCCGTCACATAACCGGCGAGTTTGTCCGCGCTGGGGAAGTTGATCCGCGCCGCAAAGGGGGGGCAGCGCCGCGGTGGGACCAGCGCGGAAGAGGGGTCAGCGCAGGCCGGTGCCCCTCGCCAGCGCGGTGCGGATCAGCGTGGTGATCAGCTCCTGGTAGCCGAGCCCGCCGGCGGCCCACATCCGCGGGTACATCGAGATCGGGGTGAAGCCCGGCAGCGTGTTCACCTCGTTGATCACCACGTCACCGTCCGGGCGGACGAAGAAATCGACCCTGGCCAGGCCCTGCGCGTCCAGCGCGGAGAAGGCCCGGCGGGCCAGCTCCTGAATCCGGGCGGTGACGTCGGCCGGCAGATCGGCCGGGATGTCGAAGGTCGCGACGTCGTCGAGGTACTTGGCGTCGAAGTCGTAGAAGTCGTGGTCGCCGGTCAGGTGGATCTCCGCGGTCGGTGAGGCCGCCACCCTGCCGTCCGGGTACTCCAGCACGCCGCACTCGATCTCCCGGCCCAGCACCGCGGCCTCGACCAGCACCTTGGGGTCTGTGCGGCGGGCGTGGTCGATCGCCGCGTCCAGGTCGGCCCAGGCATCGACCCGGCTGACCCCCAGGGACGACCCGGCGCGAGCGGGTTTGACGAACACCGGCAGCCCGAGACGTTCCCGCTCGTCGAGCGTCAGCGTGCCGCGCCCCGGCCGGAGCACCACCCAATCGCCCACCGGAAGCCCCTCCGTTGCCAGCAGCTTCTTGGTGAACTCCTTGTCCATCGCGGCTGCCGAGGCCAGCACCCCGGCGCCGACGTAGGGCACCCCGGCCAGTTCCAGCAGGCCCTGGATGGTGCCGTCCTCGCCGTACGGGCCGTGCAGCACCGGGAACACCACATCGACGTCGATTCCCGCGGCGGACCCACCGTCCGCGGAGGTCAGCGCCGCGGCGCCGGGCCCGGCCGTCAGCAGCGGCACCAGCGCCGCGGCGGTCGGGTCGGCGGGCATCACGACGGCCGCCCCGGTGCTGACGGCCGGAAGTTGCCGG
Organism: Nakamurella sp.; assembly: GCA_035633315.1. GTDB lineage: Bacteria > Actinomycetota > Actinomycetes > Mycobacteriales > Nakamurellaceae > Nakamurella. Next base: position 4,410 of record DASQFG010000393.1, read on the forward strand.
CCGTCCCGCATCGGGATCGCCGCGGGGTCGATCTGCAGCCAACTGCCCTCCGGAGTGATGCCGATGGCGGTGACGTCGAACAACTCGGTGTCCACATTGGCCAGCACCCCGGCAGCCGAAATGCACGACACGGGATGCTCACCGCTGCGACCGCCGAACACGACGGCCACCCGGATGCG
>DASQFG010000394.1:0-1961 GCA_035633315.1 Nakamurella sp.
GAACCGGTCACCTTGTGGGAGCACGGCCCCGGAGAAGTCACGTTGGTGGGCCTGCACGTCGGTGCTGGGGGCGCCGAGCGGGTGCCCCGACACCACGAACACCTCGTCCGAAGCGGCGTCGGCGCCCTGATCGACGAACGCAGCCAGGGCCGCCGGGTCGTCCTGGTCGGTGACCGTCATGCCGGCCCACCACGCCCCGAGCAGCAGCGGCACCACCTGCCAGCTCGGCGTGGTGCGCACCGCGACGACGCCACCGGTCGTCCCGCCGAGCTCGTCGCAGAGCAGCCCTGCGACCTTCGCCGACCAGTTGGCCAGCGACGCGGTGGACAGCTCGGTGCGGCCCGCGCCATACCAGGTGATCCGCGGTCGGCCGGAATCGCCGACCAGCAGCGGACCGAGCAGAGCGGCGGTGACGCCGACCGCGCGGGGGCGCGTCATCGGACGTCCGTCCGGTGCCCGGTGATGGCGGCGGGCAGCGGGCTCAGTTGACGCATGGCACCGAGAAGGCGGAGAGCGCGACCTTGGCGGTAGCCGGTTGCGTGGCGGCGGGTTGCGCGGCGGCCGCCTGAGCTGCGCCGCTACTCCCTGCGCCGACTGCCACTGGGGACGGGAGCTGGAAGGACGCCCCGGGGGAGCGCAACCCAGAGCCCGGCACCTTTAGGTCCGTGCCGACGAGCACCAGCACGTGTCCGGATTTCACCACGTCGTCCGGCACGAACTCGCCCACTCCGAAGGCATCAAGCACCTGCTGGGCGGCGGCCTGTCCGTCCGCGCCGTAGTGGACCTCGGTGGTCTGCTGCTCGTTCCCCTTCTTGGTGCCGGGCACCACGCCCAGCCCGCCGAGGGTGAAACCACCCTTGGTCACGATGTCCGCCGCGTAGGCGGTGACGCCGTCGGCGATGGTGCCGTCCTGGACGTCCACCGTCACCGACGCCGGATCGACGGCGGCCGCGGTGGTGCCCGGGGCACTGGTCGGCTCGGCGTTGCCGCCGTCGATCGCGCCGAAGAAGGCTTTGATCTCCGCAGGGTTCGTCGCCAGCGCGTCGCTGTCGGTGGCCGTTTCCCGTCCGGTGGTGGGCAGCGTCTCGAAGGTGATGTTGCCGGACGAGAGGTTGGCCATCTGCTCGGCGAAACTCAGCACCGAGAAGCCCTTGTCGAACACCACCGACCGGTTGACCGCATCGACCAGGTCGGAGAGTTTGGACGGGTTGGCCAGCGTGCCGACGGACAGGATCTTGCTGACCGCGCCGGACAGGAACGCCTGCTGACGTTTCACCCGATCCAGGTCGCCGGCCGGCAGCCCGTGCCGTTGCCGCACGAAGGACAGCGCCGCGGTGCCCTCGACGTCCTGCGGTCCGGCATCGAACTTGGCCCCGGACCACGGGTCGTCGACGGCCGCGTTGAGGCAGACCGGCACACCGCCGATGGCATTGGACAGCAGGAAGAAACCGAGCAGGTTGACCTCGGCATAGTGATCGATCTGCATCCCGGTGAACGCCTGGACGACCCGGATGAGCATCGTACGGCCGGCCTCGTTGGACTCCCGCTCGCGTTGCGCCGGGTCCGTCACGCCCTGGTTGACCAGGCGTTCCTCGGTGTAGGCCTTCGCGGTCGCGTAGTAGGAGTTGATCTTGTTGGCCTTGTAGGTGCCCTCGGTGCCGTCGGCGTAAGGGCCGGTGACCTGGTCCGCCACCTTCTGGGTGATCCAGGTGTCCCTGGGGATGGAGACCGCGGTCGCTTTGCCGCCGCCCTCCGGCACGTGCACCAGCATCATCGTGTCGGTGTTGATGCCGCCGCCGTCGTCCTCGGTGGCTACCTGGGCCAGTTCTTCCGTGGTCAGCGGATTGCCGTCGGCGTCGGTGCGCGCATCGGAGCCGACCAGCAGGATGGTCATCCCGCCGTTGAACATCACCCCGCCCGATCCCGCGTTTGCGGCTGCGTCCGAGGTGCCGCTGTTGGCC
>DASQFG010000395.1:0-14325 GCA_035633315.1 Nakamurella sp.
CGACGGGGTGACAACCCTGCTGGCAGCCATGCCGGGACTCGACGGGTTGCCCATTGCTCAGACGCATGAGTCGCCGAGCGCCGTGCCCGGCTATCTGATCAGCACCAACTATCCCTTCGACAACCGGCTCAGCATCGAGGGTTTCAGCGCTCCGCTGCAGGCCCGCTGGCAGACCCTGGCCGGCGATGAACCCCTGACCGAGCCGGGGCTCGTGACGGCGGGCACCTACGGCAACCGGATGACCTTCACCTATCGGATCCTGGTCCGTAACACCGGTGACGCCGGGTACCACCAGCGCATCGTGCAGGACACCGTGACGGTCCCGGAGGCGGCCCAGCCCGTCCCGACGTCCGGGTCGGCGCCAGAGTCGTCCGTCCCGACGACCACCGGCTGAACCACTCGAGCGCAACCGCGTGTCCGCCGACCGCGTCATCTGGCCCCGCGTCGGCCACCCGTTCGCGTCGAGAGGATCTCCGATCGTCACTTTCTGATTGTTCATTCAGCAATCAAATAAATACACAGAGTGATCGGACCTATCCTCGTTCGAGTCGGATGACCGGGCCAAGTGCCCGCTAGATGACTCGTTTGGGGATCAGCAAGGCCCCAACGGGTCGCTTTCGCGGCTGAGGGTTTCGGAGAGTGGTCGGCATCAGATAACTTTTAGTAGTCAGCAGCTGGCAGCGACTTCCCCGAACGGGGGGGAACAACACCAGATTGATGACGCTCCGTTATCAAGTCCACTCCCACTCCCAAGGACTGACTCCCATGACGCTCATCCTGAGCCCCCGGAACCCGGACAAGGACGACAACCTCGGCGACCGCGACCAGGCCGCCTACGACAAGGCCTTCGCCGACGTCATCGACGGCGAGGTGCTCGGCCAGCCGACGTCGAAGCTCACGGCCGTCCGGCAGACCGCCAAGAAGTCACTGCTCAGCATCTTCAAGCGGGACAGCAGCAAACCACGCGAGAAGAAGAGGGCGCCGCGCGTTGTGGCTCTGGTTCCCGCCCACAACGAGGAGTCCGACATCGGCCGGACCATCGACGGGCTGCTGTCCCAGACCCGGCCGATCGACCGCATCGTCGTCATCCTGGACAACTGCACCGACGGCACCGAGGCGATCGTCCGCCGGTACAAGGGCATCACCGTGCAGAAGACGTTCGGCAACATCGACAAGAAGGTCGGTGCGCTCACCCAGGGCTGGCAGCGCTGGTCGGCCGACTACGATTTCGTTCTCGGTGTGGACGGCGACACCGTGTTGGCCAAGGATGCGCTCGAGCAGCTCGAGGCCGAGATGATCCGGGTACCTTCCGCCGCCGGCGTGATGTGCCGCTACACCTTCGACATCAACCTGGGCACGACTTTCATTGCTCGCCAACTGATTCGCGCGCAACGGATGGATTTCGCGTCCTGGCTGACCGAGATCATGGCCCGCAACCGTTCCACCTATGTTCTCGGCGGCCAGGCCACCCTGTTCCGGATCAAGCACCTGCAGCAGGTCGTCACCGATCACGAGCGCCACTCGCCGTGGGATCCCGACGCTCAGGTCGAGGACATGGAGCTCACCTGGCGGTTGCACGAAGCCGGCCGTAAGACGCTGGTCTCCGCCACGGCTCGCGCCTACGCCGGCCCGATGGTGACCGTCAAGGGTCTGATGGGTCAGCGCCGGAAGTGGGACGAGGGTATGGCCGCGCTGCTCTGGAAGAACAAGATGCCGGACAAGAACACCCTCATCCCGTGGAAGCAGCAGTTCAGCATGCTCGCCAATGGACTGGTGCGGTTGCTGTTCCTCATGTTGCTGGTGCTCTCGTTGACCGTGCACCAGTTCGTCTGGTCCCCGATCTGGCTCATCCCGATCGCCATCGGTGTCGCGCTGAACCTCAAGGTGGCGTGGCGCATCCCGGACCGCACGCCGGCGGATCTGCTGTACGCGATGTTGGTCGTGCCGGCCGAACTCTGGCTGCTGTCCCGGATCTGGTCGACGTGCGTGTCGTGGCTGAACATCTGGTTCGGCGCGCGTCGCGACGGCTGGGCTGCGCAGGCCGCCGCCGAGTCCGGCAAGGGCGGCGGTTCCGATGTGATCGGCAAGATGCTCGCAACGATCATCATCGGCGGAGCGGTGATCACCGCCGGAACATGGTGGTGGATCGAGAAGGCCGGGACCGAGGTGCAGCAGGTCGTCCTGACCACCGGGTGGAGTGTCGTCACCGTCATGACCCTTGTCCTGACCGGCTTCGCGCTGATCAAGCTGCTCAAGCCCACCCGCGGATACCGCCCCTGACCAGCAGCGCCCGGCAGGGCGCCCCCTGACTCGGTGCCGGCGCGTTGCCGGGAGTCAACTCCGCCGGTACCGACCGACCTGCACCCCGGTGCGGCCCTCTGGCCGCCCGGGGTGCAGGCGTCTGCACCGATGCGGCGCCGAGGTACGGCGCCGCATCGGTGCATGTTTGGCCGGCGACGTCACCGCACCAGTCTGGTCAGCGCGAGATACGCCACCGGTGCGTAGCCGAGCACGATCGGTGCCGGCCCGGCGATGTCCAAGGTCGTCCTGGTCCCGCTCCCTCGCCGCTCGACCGCGTGCCCGAGCGTCAGGCCGATCCCGCCTGGCAGCATGACTCGCCAGTCCCAGCAACGGTTCTCGGGGTCCACGTCCAACACCTCGAAGTCGACGCCGATACCGCAAGGGCCGTGCACCCGACCCCGGCTGCCGGCCCGGACGGGGGAATCCGCGCAGTCGACGCCGCGGATCTGCGGAGACCACCAGGACCAGCGCTCCGGATGGATGTACCGGTCCCAGACCACTTCCGGAGACGCCGGCCCGATCGCGGCGATCCTGCGGTTCACCCGTGCGGCGCCGGACCCGCACTCGACGGATGCGCGGGTCGGGACCGGCCGAACTCGTGGTGGATGTGCCGCAATTCGTCGACCGTGGCGCCGAGCAGCGAGGAGGCGAAGATCCGGCCGGGCCCCTCGGGCACCGCCACCACGGACGGCACCACCAGCACCGGGATCTGCGCGTCGACCGCCGCCTGCGTCCCGGATGGCGAGTCCTCCACTGCGAGAACAGCGTCCGCGCTGAGCCCGAGGAGTTCGGTGGCCCGCAGGTACGGGTAGGGGTCCGGCTTGCCGCGCACCACCTCGTCGCCGCAGATGGTGACGTCGAAACGATGGTTCCCCAGCAGGTCCAGCGCGACGTCGACCAACGACCTGGGCGAGTTCGTCACCAGCGCGGTCTTCAGTCCGGCGGCGCGGATCGCGTCGATGAGTTCCTCCGCTCCCGGCTGCCAGAGCAGTTCCTCGGCGAAGATCTCCCCGGTGATGGTCAGCAGCAACTCGACCGTGGATTCGACGGTCTCGGCCGCGCCGATGTCCTCGAGCATGATGCCGACCGCGATCGGAACCGCCTGCCCGACCGTCCTGGCCCTGGCTGCCGGCGACAGCGCGCCGCCCAGCCGGGCGGCGACCCGATCCATGGCGGCCGACCACAGTCGCTCCGAGTCGACCAGTGTGCCGTCCATGTCGAACAGCACACCGGCGAGATCCGGTATCTGATCAACGATCTCGCTGGTTCCGCGCACCGATGCCGTGGTGGGACCGGTCATCGGGCCGCGAAGTACTTCGCCTCTGGGTGGTGCGCGACCAGCGCGGACGTCGACTGCTCGGGATGCAGTTGGTACTCCTCGGACAGTTCGACACCGATCCGGCTCGGCTCCAACAACTGCACCACCTTGGTCTGCTCGGTCAGATCCGGGCACGCCGGATAGCCGAACGAATAGCGCGCCCCCCGGTAGGCCAGGTCGAAGTACTTCTCGATGTCCTGCGGGTCCTCCGCCGCGGCGGACGTGCCGTCCGGGAACGTCAGCTCCGAGCGGATCCGCTGGTGCCAGAACTCGGCCAGCGCCTCGGTCAGTTGCACCGAGAGGCCGTGCACCTCGAGGTAGTCGCGATAGGCGTTGGCGGCGAACAACTCGTTGGCGAAATCGGCGATCCGCTGCCCCATCGTCACCACGGTGAATCCGATGACGTCGACCTCGCCCGACGATCGCGGCCGGTAGAAATCGGCCAGGCACAGGTGCCGGTCCCGGCGCTGCCGCGGGAAGCCGAACCGGGTCACCTCAGGGGCGTTGATGTCGGGCTCGCTCAGAATGACGACCTCGTCGCCCTCCGACACGCACGGGAAGTATCCGTACACGACCGCGGCGTTCAGCACCTTCTCGGTGTGCAACCGGTCCAGCCAGTACCGCAGCCGCGGCCGACCCTCCTTCTCCACGAGTTCGTCGTAGCTCGGACCCTTGCCGCCCTTCGTGCCGCGCAGCCCCCACTGGCCCACGAACGTCGCCCGCTCGTCGAGCATCGCCGAGTAGTCCGCCAGCGGAATGCCTTTGATCACCCGTGAGCCCCAGAACGGCGGTGTGGGAACAGGATTGTCCAGCGCCACATCGGAGCGGGCCGGAATCGGTGCCGACTGTTCGGCATCCGCTGCGGCGCGACGCTTTTCGGCGATCCGTTCGGAGCGTTCCCGGCGGGCCCGGCGCTCGGCCGTCTTGGCAACGTCGGCTGCGTCTCTAGCGGGATCGAGTCCCTTCTTCTTGGACATCAACCCGTCCATCAGCCGCAGCCCCTCGAACGCGTCCCTGGCGTACCGGACGTCGCCGCGGAACACCGAGCTCAGGTCGTTCTCCACGTACGAGCGGGTCAGCGCAGCGCCGCCGAGCAGCACAGGGAACTTCTCGGCCAGCCCGCGGGCGTTCATCTCCTCCAGGTTCTCCCGCATCACCACCGTCGATTTCACCAGCAGCCCGGACATCCCGATGGCGTCGGCACTCGCGTCCTCGGCGGCCGACAGGATCGTCGAGATCGGTTGCTTGATGCCGAGATTCACCACCGAATAGCCGTTGTTGGACAGGATGATGTCGACCAGGTTCTTGCCGATGTCGTGCACGTCGCCCTTGACGGTGGCCAGCACGATGGTGCCCTTGCCCGCCGAATCGGTCTTCTCCATGTGCGGTTCCAGGTGCGCGACCGCCTGCTTCATCACCTCGGCGGAGGTGAGCACGAACGGCAGCTGCATGGCGCCGGAACCGAACAGTTCACCGACCGTCTTCATGCCCTCCAGCAGGGTGTCGTTGATGATCTCCAATGCTCTTCGCTTCAACAAAGCTTGATCCAGATCGGCCTCGAGCCCGTTGCGCTCGCCGTCGATGATGCGCCGCTGCAGCCGTTCGTCCAGCGGAAGTTCGAGCAGTTCCGCGGCCCGGGTGGCCCGCCCCGCCGCGGTGGTCGCGCCGTCGAACAGTTCCAGGATCTTCTGCAGCGGGTCGTAATCCCCCTGCCGCCGGTCGTACACCAGATCCAGTGCCGTGCTGCGTTGCTCGTCGGGGATGCGAGCCATCGGCAGGATCTTGGACGGGTGCACGATGGCCGAGTCCAAGCCCGCCGCAACACATTCGGCCAGGAACACCGAGTTCAGCACCTGTCGGGCGGCGGGGTTGAGCCCGAAGGAGACGTTCGAGACACCCAGTGTCGTATACACATCGGGGTGACGGCGCTTGAGTTCCCTGATGGCCTCGATCGTCTCGATGCCGTCCCGCCGGGTTTCCTCCTGGCCGGTGGCGATCGGGAACGTCAGGCAGTCGACCACGATGTCGGACTCGGACAGTCCCCACCGTCCGGTGAGGTCGCCGATCAGCCGCTCGGCGATGGCCAGCTTGTGGTCGCGGGTGCGCGCCTGGCCCTGCTCGTCGATGGTCAGCGCGACCACGGCGGCGCCGTGCTCCTTGACCAGCGGCATGATCCGGCCGTACCGGGAGTCCGGGGCGTCGCCATCCTCGAAGTTCACCGAATTGACGATGGACCGGCCGCCGAGCTGCTCCAGCCCGGCCTGGATCACCGCGGGCTCGGTGGAGTCGATCATGATCGGCAGGGTGGACGCGGTGGCCAGTCTGGACGCCATCGCCTTCATATCGGCGGCCCCGTCACGCCCGACGTAATCCACGTTCAGGTCGAGCAGGTGCGCGCCGTCCCGGGTCTGCGCGCGGGCGATCTCCACGCAGTCCTGCCAGTTCTCGGCGAGCATGGCCTCGCGGAATGCCTTGGAGCCGTTGGCGTTCGTCCGCTCCCCCACCATCAGCACGGACGCGTCCTGGGCGAACGGCACCGCCTGGTACAGCGAGGACAGGCTCGGTTCCGGGCGCGGGCGACGGACCGCGGGGGTGGTGTCCCGGATCGCCTCGACCACCTGCCGCAGGTGCTCCGGGGTGGTGCCGCAGCAGCCACCTACCAGACCCAGCCCGAACTCCGCGACGAACCCGGACAGCGCCTCGGCCAGCTCGCTCGGGGTGAGCGGGTACACCGCGCCGTTGGGCCCGAGTTGTGGCAGACCGGCGTTGGGCATCACCGACACCCCGGTGCGGGCGTGCCGGGACAGGTACCGCAGGTGCTCGCTCATCTCGGTGGGCCCGGTCGCGCAGTTCAGCCCGATGTAGTCGATGCCCAGCGGTTCCAGCGCGGTCAGCGCCGCGCCGATCTCCGAGCCCAGCAGCATGGTTCCGGTGGTCTCGACGGTGACGTGCACCAGGATCGGGACGCCGATGCCGGTGTCGGTCATCGCGCGCTTGGCGGCCAGCACCGCGGACTTGGTCTGCAGCAGGTCCTGGCAGGTCTCGACCATCACGGCGTCGATGCCGCCCTCGAGCATGCCGCTGACCTGCTGGGCGTAGGCGTCCCGCAGGGCCAGGTAGGGCGCGTGGCCGAGCGTCGGCAGCTTGGTGCCGGGGCCGACCGAACCGAGCACGAACCGCGGGTGGGTCGCGGTGGAGAACTCGTCGGCCTCGGCGCGGGCCAGCGCGGCGCCGGCCAGCGACAGCTCGTGGATCCGGTCCGCGATGTCGTACTCGGCCAGGTTGGCCAGGTTGGCCCCGAAGGTGTTCGTCTCGACCAGGTCGACACCGACCTCGAGGTACGCCCGGTGCACCGCCCGCACGATGTCCGGGCGGGTGACGTTGAGGATCTCGTTGCAGCCCTCGAGGCCGGCGAAATCATCCAGCGACGGGTCCTGGGCCTGCAACATCGTGCCCATCGCACCGTCGGCCACGAGAACGCGCTGCGCGAGCGCGGCCAGCAAGGGGTGCAGAGGTGTGGTGGTCACCGGTCCAGGGTAGAGGCCACCGCACGCAGGTTCATCGACGACGCCGTCGGGGGCCGGACGAGTCGCGGCGCAATCGCCCGAAGTCGCCGCACATTCGTACCGTCGATCGGCCGGTTCATTCACCCCGCTCGTTCACCCGGTTGATGCGCCCGGACCACCGGCGTCTGCTTCCGGCCGCTGCGGACGGACGTAGGCTGACCTCCGTGAGTCAGTTTCAGGTGCTGCGGAACCCCGTGATGGTTGCCGCCTTCGAGGGGTGGAACGACGCCGGAGACGCCGCCACCGCCGCTGTCGAGCAACTCGGCCTGACCTGGGACTCCACCCCGTTGACCGAGCTGGATCCGGAGGGTTTCTACGACTTCCAGGTGTCCCGACCGACGGTCCGGCTGATCGACGGCGTGACCAGGACGATCGACTGGCCGACCACCCGGCTCTCGGTGTGCCGGCTGCCGGATTCACCCAGCGACGTGATCCTGGTGCACGGAATCGAGCCGAACTTCCGCTGGCGGGCTTTCTGTGACGAGTTGCTCAAGATCGCCGTCGAGCACCAGGTCGCCACCGTCATCGGCCTGGGCGCGCTGTTGGCCGACGTGCCGCACACCCGTCCGATCCAGGTCACCGGATCCGCGCACGACGAGTCGACGGCGGCCAAGCTCGGGTTGACCCGATCCCGCTACGAGGGTCCCACGGGCATTTCCGGGGTGTTCCAGGACGCCTGCGTGCAGGCCGGTATCCCCTCCCTGTCGTTCTGGGCGTCCGTCCCGCACTACGTGTCGCAGGCGCCGTCGCCGAAGGCCACCCTGGCGCTGCTGCACCGGGTCGAGGAGATCCTGGACATCGAGGTGCCGCTGGGTTCGCTGCCGCAGCAGGCCGACGAGTGGGAGGCCGAGGTCTCTCAGATCGCCGCGGAGGACGAGGAGATCTCCGAGTACATCCGGGCCCTGGAGGAGCGCGAGGAGGCGGACGAGCCGCTGCAGCCCGCGTCCGGCGAATCCATCGCCGCCGAGTTCGAACGCTACCTGCGTCGTCGTGGCCCCCGCCCCGGCGAGGGCCGTCGCTGACGCTCGAGATCGCCCGATCGACTCGCCACTTTCGGCCCCTGAGCCGGCCCCGAAACGGCCGAAAGTGGCCACTCGATGGATGGCAGGCAGGGGCGCTCAGCCCTCCAGCTCCCGGTGCCACAGAGTGTCCACCACACGCGCGACGGCCGTGGTCAGCAATCGCCGGAACGTGCTGGACGGCAGATCGAGCACCTCGGCCGCCCGCTCCAGGGTGGGTGCCGGCGACAGGTACGCCCGGTAGAGCACCCGCGCGAGTTTCCGGTCCGCCGGGGTCGGCCCCAGCGCCGCGGCTTCCGTGACGATCTGCTGCAGGGCCGCGACCCGCTCGCCGGCGGACGCGTCCTTGCCCGCCCGATCGGTGACCAGCCGGGAGCGCAGCAGCGGGTTGTCCCGCAGCCGGTCCGGTCGGGTCACGTCCCGCAACGCCCGCTTGACGGCGGCGCCGAACTCGGCCTCCCCCAGCACGAGCAGCGCCGGCGCCGCTGCCGGCGCGGCGTCACGCACCTGGGCGCCGATCTCCTGCGCGGACAGCCGCGCCACCCACGCCGCCGGCGGCACCACCCGCCAGTCGTGCCCGAACACGGCGTAATTCCGTCCGCCCACGCTGAAATCGGCGGCCGGCACCCGCCGCTGGTCGGCGTACTCGCAGACCTGTGCCCACTCGTCGGGATGCGCGAACGGCACCAGTGTGACGGCCAGCCCCGCCGTGCCGAGGTAGTGCCGTGCCAGCTGGGTGGTGATCAGGCTCTGCACGGGTGAGACGGACTGGTAGGCCTGATCGGACATCCAGAACCGCACCAGCGTCACCCGCTCACCCGGTCGCAGCGGGGCATGCAGGGCCAGCTGACGCCAGGCAGCCGCGACCGCCGGGTCGGCACCGCGGTCGGCGGGTGCGATGTCGTGGACGGCGAGCAGGCACATCACGCCCGTCAGCGTGCCGTTCCCGTCGCGCACCACCAGCCACGCATCCGGCTGCTGGGCGAACCAGTGCCGGGCCAGCGCGGCCGAGTCGGCACCCTCATGCCGGTCGACCAACGCGCTGATCTCCTCGCCGTCTCCGGGCGACGCAGGCTCCAACCGGCCCGCCTCGACGCCGGCGTCGGGGGCCTGCAGGAACTGCCGCAGCTCGGTGTGCAGGAACATCAGGTCCATCAACACGCCCGCGTGAGTGGCTGGGTCCGCGTCCTCGAGCCGGGCCAGGTAGTGCAGCCGGGCTCGGGTGTGCACGTCCACGTAGCGGTCCGGGTGCCGCCAGCGCAGGTCCGAGGCGAGCACGTTGCGGGCCAGATCGTGCGGGTAAAGGCCGAGTGGACCGGGATCGACGAACGGCAGTCCGCGCATCCAGCCGAACAGCTCCGCCGCGTCCGGGAGGTCCAGCAGCGCGCCGAGCAGCGGCTCGGTGACCACCCTGACCTGCGCGGACGCCTCCAGCGCCTGCCGGTGCGTTGGCGTCGGCGCGTCCCGCACAAGGGTGCCGAGCAACTCGCCGATGACGTCCGCCGACCGGTCCGGAGCGAAGGTGCCGCGGTCCTTGAGCACCTCGCCGACCAGCGCCAGGGCCAGCGGGTGGCCGTGGGTGAAGTCGACGGCGGTGTCGTGCAGCGACTCCTGCACGCCTCGGCCGGACAGGTACGCATGGCATTCGCTGCGGCTGAGGTTCTGCAGGTTGATCACCCGGATCAGGTCGGCCCAGCCGGGGTCGGTCCGCCATCCGGCCGACGGGGGCCGCTGCCCGGCGATGATCAGCAGCGTGTCGGCCGGAAGCTGCGGCGCGATCTCCTCGCGGATCCGGGCGTCGGAATCCGCGAGCAGTTCGTAGGTGTCGAGCAGGACGACCGTGCGCGGCCGGTGTGCGTCGTCGGAGAGCACCGGCGTCAACCGGTATCGCAGCGCATCGACCGTCGGCGGGGTGTCCCTGGCATCGATGGCCAGCACGTCGACCCCTGCCTCCGCGCACACCGCGCCGAACCGCCGCAGCAGGGTGCTCTTGCCGACGCCGGCCGGCCCGTGCACGAACAGCACGGCGACCATCGGGTCGGGTGAGGCGATCAGCGCGGAGAACATCTCCAGTTCCGCCACCCGCCCCACGAAGCCCCGCCGGCGGGCGGCGGCGATCCGATCGGCCATTCTCGGGGCCATCGCGGGCTCCTCGTGATTTCGGGAGTGATGCGTGATTTCGGGAGTGATGCGGGCGCTGCGCTGCTGCTGCGCTGCCGTCTTTGGGTGCGCGTGCCGCTCACGCGCCAGCTGCCGACGTCCACTGGTCCCGCCGAATTGTCCACACCCGCCGAGCAGTCCACAATCCGGCGGCGGCGCTCGGGCCACCAGGCAATGCCGACCAGGCTCAGGCGATGTCAGCACCGTCATCCGTTGTTGTCCCCCACCCCGGGAGTGCCCGCCGCGCCGGTTATCCCGCGCTCGGATGGTCCCGCGCAGGTCGGCCACCGGCGCTGCCGACACCCTCGTCGGACCGCTCGCCGTGGCTCCGGTCCACATCGCGATGGCGTCGGCCCTGGTTCGTCGCGCCCCTCCCGGCTCGGCATGCGCATCTCCCTCGCCGCCCCCACCTGCCCACTCGCGCTAAGCCGCTGGCTGGGCGGGCGGTTCGCGGGCGTGCACAGCTGATCGCCCTGCTGGTCACCGTGGTCCTGGTCCTGACCTGTCCGGACCCGCCGGCCGCCGCAGCTCTCGCGCGCGCCGCCGCCGTCGCGGGCGGCGTCGCGGGCACCGTCGCGGGCGCGGGCGGCGTCGCGGGCGCTGCCCGGGCACCCGCGGCCACCGGTTTTCTGCTCCCGGTCCCGCCGCCACCGATCGTGCTGACCGCCTTCACGCCACCGGCGAACCGCTTCGGGGCGGGTCACCGCGGGGTGGACCTGGCCATCGCCGCCGGATCCGAGATCCGTTCGGCGGGAACGGGAATCGTCGTCTTCGCGGCCGACCTGGCCGGACGCGGAGTGGTGTCGATCGAGCACACGGGAGGGCTGCGTACGACTTATGAGCCGGTCAGCGCATCGGTCACCGCGGGCGCTGCGGTCAGCGCGGGTCAGGTGATCGGCGTGCTGCAGGCTGGCCACCCCGGCTGCGCCCCTGCCGACTGCCTGCATTGGGGCGCGCGGCTGCCGGATCGGGTCTACCTGGATCCGTTGAGTTTGCTCACCGGATGGGAGGTTCGATTGCTCCCGTGGGCCGATCCGTAGCGCTGACATCCTCGTAGCGCTGACATCCTCGTAGCGCTGACATGCAGTGCCGAGCAACCGGGCACCGTCGGGGACGCGGCTGGCATCGCCCCAAGAATCACGCTCGGGGATGCGCCTGCCGGTACACCGCGGTGAGTCGTTCCGCCGACACGTGCGTGTAGATCTGCGTGGTCGCCAGGCTGGCGTGCCCGAGCATCTCCTGCACCGTCCGCAGGTCGGCGCCGCCGGCCAACAGATGGGTGGCGGCGGTGTGCCGCAGGCCGTGCGGCGCGAGTTCCGGCGCGCCGTCCACGGCGGCCGTGCGAAGGTGCACCAGGGTGCGCACGGCGCGAGGGTCCATGCGGCGGCCGCGACGGCCCAGGAACAGGGCATACCCCGAAGCCGCTGTCACCAATCGTGCTCGCCCGTGGTCCAGCCAGGCCCCGATCGCCTCGTCCGCCGGCAGGCCGAAGGGAACGGTGCGCTCCTTCGAGCCTTTGCCGAGCACCCGCAACACGCGGCGGTGCCGGTCGACGTCGGCGATGTCCAGCCCGGTCAGTTCAGAAACTCGTATCCCAGTCGCGTATAACACCTCGAGCACGGCCTGGTCGCGCAGCGCGATGGCGCGCTCCTCGTCCGAGCCGCTGTCCCCGGACGTGGCCGTGCTCAGATCCCCGGACGCGGCCGTGCTCAGATCCCCGGACGTGGCCGTCTTCAGATCCCCGGACGTGATGGCGGCCGCGGATGCTGCGGACACGGCCGGCACTCCCCGACCGTCGGACTGACCCGGATCTATCGACGACTCTGTCGACAGCATCGTCGCTGCCTGATCCACCCGCAGCACCGACGGCAACGTGCGGCCGCCCCTCGGCGAGGCCAGCCTGGCTCCGACATCGCTGTCCAGCCAACCCTTTCGGTGTGCCCACGCGGTGAAGGACCTGGCGGCCGCGGCACGGCGGGCGAGGGATGCTCGGGCGGCACCAGTGGTGCGCAGGCGGGCGAGCCAACTCCGCAGCACCGTCAACGTCAGGTCGTTGGGGGCGGTCGCCGGGCCGGCACCAGTGAACCGGACCAGATGGTCCAGCAAGCCGGTCACGTCCGCGGTGTAGGCGATGACCGTCGCGTCCGAAAGCCCACGTTCGGCGGCGAGATACCGCACGTAGGCGCCGAGCATGGTCGACAGCTCCTCAGGCAGTGACTCCCGACGCCCCGCCGTGGCTGCGCCCCGCACACTGCCCGCACCCGATGACGTCATGCCCTGACCGTGCGCCCCGGTCAGCGCCCGGTCAAGGGAGCCACGCCGTGGTCCGGGTGCCGAGGTTGTCCGGGTGCCGAGTTCGATCTGTTGACGAGCACGCCCAGCCGGGTCACCGGACGCGAGTCGGAGGGCGCTGGTGTTCATGCTGGCCGTTCGGGGTTATGCGCATGCACCGACCAGACGTTTCCGCGATAGCGACAAATCGGACCTCGGATGCCACATTGGGCCCGATATGCCTGAATAGTCGATATCGCGGAAACGTCCGTGGCCGCTGGCGCGAATGGGGTGGGTAACCCGTCGCGAATCCTCCGTTGATCGCGACCGCCGTCGGCACCCCCCGAGGTTCGCGTCCGGGATCGTTCGACAGCCCGTCGTGCCGCCGCACAACCGCGCCGCTCTGTTGAAATGGCGCTTCGACAAACGCGGTCGGAGCGTCGACTCTTGCCGGCTGCCGCGGCGGACCGGTCCAGAGCGCACTCGAGTCACCAACCCGGCTGCGGTCCGGCTACCGTGCGGCCACGGTGAGACGAGCACCTCCGCTTCCGGCGTGCCTGTCGCCATGCCGGGAGTCATCAAGCTCGCCGATGGCGAGCCCGCCACCCGTGCGCGAAGGTCCGCGATCGCTCGCCGAAGTGCTGGGCAAAGGCCGTCGCGGTGTCAATCGGCTCGGACCGCCAATCGGCTCGGACCGCCAATCGGCTTGGACCGCCAACCCGCCGGTCCATCGACCCGCAGGTGCCGCCGCCCTCCAGCTAGTCCGGGTGGGCGATGCCGAGTCGGCCCGCAACCGCGGCGAGTCGCCGGTCGCGGGTCCAGAGCCCGCTGCCTGTGGTCAACAGGGTCGACGCCAGCAGGTGCGCGTCGATGTATCCGATTCCGCGACCGAACAGGCTGTGATCCTCGATCATGGCCAGCACCTCGACGTCAGTCGCTGCCTGCGCCTGCGGGATGTTGCTCAAGAGGCCGAGGATCTCGGTACGCCGCGACAGGTGGCCGAGTCCGAGTTCGCCGATCACCCACGGGTGGGCCATGACGTGGCCGTTCTGCAGGAGAGCGGCAAGCTCGGGGTCACCCGCTCGCAGGTGGTCGATCCAGATCGAGGTGTCGACGAGGATCACGCCGGCGTCTGCCGTCTCGGAATCGCCTTCACGCCGGGTTCGGTGCCCGCGAGTCGAGCCAGACGCCGTGCGCTTTCCCGCTCGATGAGCGCGCGCAGTGCCTGGCGAACCAGAGCGCTTTTCTCGGTGGTCCCGGTCAAACGCTGCGCTTCCATGACGAGATCGTCGTCCAGAGCCAAAGTAGTTCTCACAACCGCCTCCAGGCACACCGAACGTCATCAAGTGATGATGATAGACGTGCCACCCTGCCTCGCGCCTCGCGTGGGCTCTCATCGCGGCTGGGCGACGTCGCACAGATCGGCGATGACCCGCTGCAACCACCGGCGGACAATCCCCGGGGGCCAGCCAGGCTTACCGGCTGCCGGGTGGTGATCTCGCCGGGTGGTGGTCTCGATGGTGCGGCTGGCACCCATCGACGCAGCGAACCCGGCACCAGGGACCTTGACCGCCAAGTCTTATCGGCGCGTCACCACCCGCCGCCATCGGGGTCCGTCCCGTTCGGCCAGCCCGTGCAATTCCAGCACGGCGAGCGCGGCAAGCACCTGCGGCCCGACCAGCCCCGATTC
>DASQFG010000396.1:0-3210 GCA_035633315.1 Nakamurella sp.
GAAGCAGCCCATTCCGAACACTGCCGTCTGCAGGTTCTCCGGAAAGGGCTCATCCAGTCGGGTGCCAAGAACGGTATGAATGTCGGTGACCAGAGTTGCCGCTCGCGTCCGCGCAAAGGCGGTCTCGGCGGTGGGCAGCGCGGTCTTGCGGAAGCACAAGCTCATCGCACGAGCGTACGAGCGACTCCCAAGATCACCCCGCCCAGGCTCTGCGTCGCCGGCGCCATCGATCACAATGATTTCGACCAGCGAGTTCGACCAGCATTCGACATTATCGATTGGACCCACCCGCGAGGGACCTGGCTCCGAATCCAGTTCACGAGTGCGAGTCGAAAAGCTGACGTCGCCGGAGAGGATGCACCGCCATGGCATTGCTCAGCCCGACCCGTCCGCGCGCCATTCCGCGGCCATCAGCCGGTGTCTGGCCCGGATTGTTCGACGTGCCCAGAGTCCCGGTGCACACGGCCATTGCGCGTCGGCTGGCCAAGGCCGCATTCACCTCGCTGCCGATCACGTTGTCATTTCCCGACGGCAGCCAATGGGGAACCGGAGGTCCGCGGCTGGACATCATCCGGCCGGACGCTTTCTTCGCGCGGCTGGGCACCGACGGTCTGATCGGGTTCGGCGAGGCCTGGATGACCGGCGATCTGACGGCAGGCGGCTGGACCGTCCCGACGCCGTACGACCCGGTGCCGCGGCTGACCGCCGGCCGGGCGACGACCGAAGATCCCGCGCGCGTCAATGCGGCCACGGACGAGCTGGCCGCCGTGCTGGGGATCATGGCGCAACGGATGTCGGTGCTGGTGCCCCGCTCGTTGCAGAAACTCCGGCATGCCTGGCAGACCCGCCCGCCGAGCACCGAGGAGAACACGCCGACCGGTGCCAGGGAGAACATCCACCGGCACTACGACCTGTCCAACGACCTGTTCGAGTTGTTCCTGGACCCGACCCTGACCTACTCCGCCGCCTGGTTCGAACCGGGTGACGATCTGCAGACCGCGCAGTTGCGCAAGATCGACGGGATCCTCGACCTGGCCAGGGTGGGACCAGGCATGCGCGTGCTGGAGATCGGCTCCGGCTGGGGCGGGCTGGCCATCAGGGCGGCGGCCGAGCGCGGCGCGCACGTCACCACTCTCACCCTGTCCGAACAGCAGAAGGAACTCGCGGACAAGCGGATCGCCGCCGCGGGTCTGTCCCACAGGATCGATGTGCTGTTGGAGGACTACCGGCACCATGCCAACCGGGAGCCGGGAGCGTACGACGCCATCGTCAGCGTCGAGATGATCGAGGCCGTCGGTGAGCGGTACTGGCCGGACTACTTCACCGCGGTCGACCGGATGCTCGCCGAGGGCGGCCGGATGGCCCTGCAGTCGATCACCATGGCGCACGAGCGGCTGCTCGCCACCCGAAACGGCTACACCTGGGTGCACAAGTACGTGTTCCCCGGCGGCATGCTGCCGTCGATGACGGCCATCGACGAGGTGGTCAAGGCCCGCACCCCGTTGCGGATCCAGGAGACCCGGCGGCTCGGCCCGTCGTATGTGCCGACGCTGCAGCAGTGGCGCCACCGGTTCAACGAGAAGCTCCCCGAGGTGCGCGCCCTCGGATTCGACGAGACCTTCATCCGGATGTGGAACTTCTACCTGGCGTACTCCGAGGCGGGGTTCGCCGCGGAGTACCTGGACGACTGGCAGATCGGGCTGGGCCGGGGCTGACCCTCAGCGCCACCACATGCCCGCTCAGGGCGAGGCGTCGCCTGATGGCCACGCCGTGCCGCCTGCCGCGACGACGCGGACGGCATTCACCAGCTCGTTCGCGGGGCCGCCCTTGAGCAGGTAGCCGACCGCACCCGACTGCATCGCCTCGTGCAGGCTGCCCCCGGTCAGCGAGCCCGTCAGCATCACCACCCGCACTGCCGGCTGGCTGGCGAGCAGGTCGCGGGTCGCCTCCATCCCCGACTTCGCCGGCATCCGGACATCCATCAGCACCACGTGCGGCAGCAGCGATGCCGCCTTCTCCGGCACCTGTGTCCCGTCCTCGCACTCCCCGACGACCTCGATGTCGTCGGCGCCATTGAGTACGCCGAGCACCCCGGCCCGGACAAAGGGGTGGTCGTCGACGATCATCACCCGGATCACGACAGGCTCACCGATGGTAGAAGGCTCATGATTCCAACGATGGCGGGCCGCCCCCGTCTTGGCGACCCCCACTTTGCGGTGTCCTTCCGTGACGGCCAGTGACTCCGACGCGTGGCCGGCCTGCGCCCCAGAAACCCGCCGGGACCTCCCACGCGCCTGAAACATCTTGTTGCCCTTCACATTTGGCCCCCCTAGCGCACGCGGAAACAGCCGCGCACCGGGCCTATCCTTGCCGATGGTCATAGGGAAAACTCTGGGGTCGGTCGATTCCGGGTGGGCCACCAGTCGATCCCGCCGCGCTCGCGGATGGCTACGCGGTGATCGACAGCACGACCGCAATGCCCACGGTCGCGCCCATCAGCAGCAGCTCGCCGGCCGCCAGCCGGAGCAGCGGCTGCAACCGCCCGGTGCGCGCCGCCGGAACGGTACGCCGGCGATGCCAGTAACCCACGCCCGTAAGCAGAACGAACGCAACGGTTTTCGCCACGATGAGGTGCCCACGGTCGGTGCTCAGCAGCGCCGCCCAACCGTCGAGCATCACCGCGCTTTCCAGGACGCCCGAAACTCCCACCGCGAGCACGCATACCGGCGCGGCCACGCTGAATCGCGTTACTGCGAAACGCATGTCGTTGGGGGACTTCCGCAGATGCGCCACCAGCGCCGCCAGCCCGCCGATCCAGATCGCCGCACCGAGCAGGTGCAACCCCAGCGCGGCCATGGCCACCCCGGGCGACGCGTGGTGTCCGGCGTGACCGGTCAGCGCGCTGGGCAGCAGGCCCGCGGCGCTGATGACCAGTGCCGCACCGATGGCGGCGGTGCCGGACAACCGCGCTCCGAACAGCGCCACGGCCAGCGCCACCCAGAGGGTGGCACATTCGGCCAGCACCCGGTCGGTCCCGGACACCGCGACCACGGCGTCGGCGTGGCCGAGCAGGTCGCCGACTCCGGTCCCGATCAGATCGGACAAGGTGAAGGCAATCCAGGCGACGGTGCTCCCCGCCCACAGCCAGGCCCACCGGACGGTGATCGCCGCCAGGTGCGCTCTGGCCGGCTCGCTCGCGCGGGGAAGCAG
>DASQFG010000397.1:0-2482 GCA_035633315.1 Nakamurella sp.
CCGCGGCCGACCATGCCCCCAGGGCCGGAGCCCGCGAATGGACGGCGCTGGCCGTCCTGATGCTGCCCGTGCTGCTGGTCGCCGTGGACGCCACCGTGCTGAGCTTCGCGCTGCCGTCGATCTCCGCGTCACTGAATCCCACCGGCACCCAACTGCTGTGGATGATCGACATCTACTCGCTGGTGCTGGCCGCGTTGCTCGTCTCGATGGGCAGCATCGCGGACCGGATCGGCCGCCGACGCCTGCTCATGATCGGCTCGTTCGGATTCGCCGCGGTCTCCGCGGTGGCCGCGTACGCACCGACGGCCGAGGCTCTCATCGCCTCCCGCGCGTTGCTCGGGATCTTCGGCGCCATGCTGATGCCGTCCACACTGTCGTTGCTGCGCAACATCTTTGCCGACCGTAGCCAGCGCCGGCTGGCCATCGCCATCTGGGCGGCTGCCTTCTCCGGCGGCGCCGCGCTCGGCCCGATCGTCGGCGGGTTCCTGCTGGAGCATTTCTGGTGGGGCTCGGTGTTCCTGATGGCCGTGCCGGTACTCGGACTGTTCCTGGTGCTGGCGCCGATCTTCGTGCCGGAATCGAAGGACGCCTCGCCTGGTCCGTTCGACATCGTCAGCATCGCGCTGTCGCTCGCGGTGATGGTGCCGGTGGTCTACGCCATCAAGAACGTCGCCAAGGAGGGCCTGACGCTGACCGCTGCCGGCCTGCTCCTCGTCGGTGTGGCGGCCGGCGCACTCTTCGTGCGTCGCCAGTTGCGCCGGCCGCAGCCGATGCTCGATGTCCGGTTGTTCGGGCAGAGCGCCTTCACCGGCTCGGTGCTGGCCAACCTGCTGAGCATCTTCTCGCTGGTCGGCTTCCTGTTCTTCATCTCGCAGTACCTGCAGCTCGTCGCCGGCCAGGGGCCGATGCAGGCCGGCATCAGCCTGTTGCCTGGCCTGATCGTCACCATGGTCGCCGGGCTCGCGATGGTGCCGCTGGTCCGCAGGGTCGGTCCCCGGGTGATCATCACCGGCGGCCTGCTGGTCAGCGCGGCCGGCTACGGCGCGGTGGTGTTCGGTGCGCAGCAGGGTTCGACGCTCGCGCTGCTGCTCGCGTTCGTACTGCTGTCGCTGGGCATCGGCGCTGCGGAGACGATCTCCAACGACGTGATCCTGTCCAGCGTGCCGGCCGACAAGGCCGGCGCCGCGTCGGCGATCTCGGAAACGGCGTATGAGCTGGGCGCGGTGCTGGGCACCGCCGTGCTCGGCGGCATCCTCACCGCGACGTACAGCGCCCACGTGGTACTGCCGGCGGGTTTGAATGTCACCGCTGCCGCCGCTGCCACCGAAACCTTGGGCGGGGCAACCGCTGTCGCGTCTTCACTGCCCGCGCCGCAGAGCGCCGAGCTGCTCGCCTCCGCGCAGCAGGCGTTCGGCAGTGGTGTCGGGATCACCTCGGCGATCGCCGCCGCAGTGATGCTCGGCGCGGCGGCGATGGCGTGGTTCGCCCTGCGCCGAACCCGCACGGAAAGCTGACCGGCCGATCAGGAAGCTGGCGCCCGCACCCCTGCACCCGGTGCGGGCGTGGGCAGTGCCTCGCGAACCAGCGGTGCCACCCTGGTGCCCAGCAACTCGATGGCCTTGAGCGAGGCCGCTTGGGGGACGCTGGACAGGTCCATCTGGAAACCCTGACGGTCGTGCCGCAGATGTCCGTGCAGGTCCACGATCCGTTCCGCGACCTCCTCCGGTCCCCCGATGAAATACGCCCCACCCGGCGCCGCCTGCGCCTCGTACGACGCCCGGTCGGGCGCCGGGAACCCGCGCTCCCTTGCGATGCGCCGCATCGAATCCAGCCAGTACGGGAAGAACGTGTTCAGCGCCTTGCCGTCATCGGAGATGAACCCCATCCCGGACACCCCCACCTCCGGGGCGGCGGCGCGGGGGCTGTCGGACTGCGCGAACGCCCGCCGGTACAGATCCACCAGCGGGGCGAACCTGGCCGGCTGGCCGCCGATGATCGCGTAATTGATCGGCAACCCCAGCACACCGGCCCGCGCTGACGACTCCGGGTTGCCGCCGGTGGCCACCGAGATTCGCAGGTGCTCACCCAGGCCGGGCTTGGGGTAGGGACGGGGCAGGATCACCGCGTCCTTCAGCGCGGGCCGGAACCGGCCGGACCACGTCACGGGATTCCCGGCGTCGACGGTCAGCAGTAGCTGGATCTTCTCGTCGTACAGCGCGTCGTAGTCGCTCAGCTCCGCGCCGAACAGGGGGTACGACTCGATGAACGACCCGCGGCCGGCCATCAGCTCGACCCGGCCTTTCGAGATCAGGTCGATCGTCGCGAACTGCTGGTACACCCGCACGGGATCCTCGGTGCTCAGCACGGTGACGGCGCTGCTCAGCCCGATCCGTGACGTCTGCCCCGCCGCGGCCGCGAGCACGATGCTCGGGGAGGACACCGCGTAGTCCGGCCGGTGATGCTCGCCGATGCCGAAGAAGTC
>DASQFG010000398.1:0-8847 GCA_035633315.1 Nakamurella sp.
GGCGTCGCGGTCGGCCGGACTGGAGAAGGTGGCGCTGCGGCTGATCGCCGACCGCACCGGCCCGGCCGCGTCCTCGACGACGACCCCGACCACGGAACCGACCGGGCAGGCCGGCCTGTGAAGACGATCCTGATCGCGGCGATCGTCGCGCTGGGCGTGTCGATCCTGTTCACCCCGTACCTGATCAAGCTGTTCTCCCGGCAGGGCTTCGGGCAGGAGATCCGCGATGACGGCCCCCAGCACCACAAGGCCAAGCGCGGCACGCCGACCATGGGCGGCACGGCGATCATCATCGCGATGTGGGTCGGCTACCTGGTGGCCTCGGGCGTGGAGTGGATCACCGGCGGCGGCGGACCGACCGCATCGGCCTGGTTGCTGCTGTACCTGACCACCGGGATGGGCGTTGTCGGGTTCCTGGACGACCTCATCAAGATCCGCAAGCAGCGCAACCTCGGGCTCAACAAGCGAATGAAGTTCCTCGGCCAGACGTTCGTGGCGTTGTCCTTCGGCGTCGGCGCGCTGTTCTTCCGCGATGGAAACGACCTGGCCCCGGCCTCCACGCAGCTGTCCTACACCCGAGACATCGCCTTCCTGTCCCTGGGCGCGGTCGGGTTCGTCATCCTGGCCTGGCTGCTGGTGGCGGCCTGGTCCAACGCCGTCAACTTCACCGACGGCCTTGACGGCCTGGCCGCCGGTTCGTCGGTGATGGTGCTCGGCACGTACGTCGTGATCGGGTTCTTCCAGTTCCGCAACGCCTGCTGGGCGCCGTACCTGACCGATGCCGCCGTGGCCGGCTGCTACAACGTCCGCGACCCGCTCGACCTCGCCTCGATCGCCGCCGCCGCCCTCGGCGGCTGCATCGGCTTCCTCTGGTGGAACGCCCATCCGGCCCGGATCATGATGGGCGACACCGGGTCGCTGGCCCTGGGCGGACTGATCGCCGGGCTGTCGATCCTGACCAGGACCGAGCTGCTGCTGGTGGTGATCGCCGGGCTGTTCGTGGTGGAGATGCTGTCGGTGGTCATCCAGATCGCGGTGTTCAAGACCCGCCACGTGCGAGTGTTCAAGATGGCGCCCTTCCATCATCATTTCGAACTGGCCGGCTGGGCCGAGACGACGGTGATGGTGCGGTTCTGGCTGCTGGCTGCCATGTCCGCGGCCCTGGGGCTCGGGCTGTTCTACGCCGAATGGCTGTCGCTGACCGGTGGCTGACCCGCCCGCTCACCCGAACCCACCCGCCCTCCCGGACCCCGCCCTGCCCAGGGCCGGGGACCTGGTGGTGGCCGCCGGGGTGGGCGTCACCGGCCTGCCGGTCGTGCGCCACCTGGCCGGCATCGGGGCGCGGGTGGTGGTCACCTCGAATCGGTCGGCGCCGGAAGCGCTCGACGACATTTCCGGTGACGTTCGCTTCGCCGGTGACCTGGCCGAGCCGCCGGAGGGGACCGGACTGGTCATCACCTCCGCGGGGCTGCCGCCCTCGCACCCGCTGCTGCAGGCGACCGCCGACCGCGGCATCCCGGTCATCGGCGAGGTCGAGCTGGCCTGGTGGATAGACCAACGGGACCCGGCGGGCCCGCGGCCCTGGCTGGTCGTCACCGGCACCAACGGCAAGACCACCACCACCGGGATGCTCGAGGCGATCCTGCGGCAGACCGGTCGCCGGGTCACCGCCTGCGGCAACATCGGCTGGCCCGTCATCGAAGCCGTGACGGCCATCCCCCGCCAGGACGTCATCGCGGTCGAGTTGTCCAGCTTCCAACTGCACTGGGCGCCGAGCGTGCGACCGGCGGCGGGGGTGGTGCTCAACGTGGCGGAGGACCACCTCGACTGGCACGGCTCGATGGCGGCATACGCATCGGACAAGGCGCGTGCGCTGAGTGGGCGGATCGCACTCGCGGTGGTCGACGATCCGGGAGCCGGGGCGCTGCTCGAGGCCGCGCCCGCCCAGCGAACCGTCGCCATTACCGCGGGAGAGCCGGCGCCGGGCGGGCTCGGCGTGCGCGCGGGTGAGCTCGTCGACGAGGCGTTCGGGTCCGGTCTCGGGTCCGGTCTCGGGTCCGGTCTCGGGTCCCGGTCAGGTGCTGGGCGCGAACAGGCGGTGACGATGACCGCCGCCGACGTGCGGCCCCCCGGCCGGCACAACGTCACCAACGCCCTGGCGGCGGCCGGGCTGGCCCTGGCGGCGGGCGCCACCGCGGCCCAAGTCCGGGACGGCCTGCTGGCGTTCGAACCCGGTGGTCACCGCAATGTGATCATCGGCAAGCTCGGAAGCGGCGGCGACGCGGTGCTGTTCGTGGACGACTCCAAGGCGACCAACCCGCATGCCGCGCTGGCCTCACTGCTGGCCTACCCCCGGGTGGTGTGGGTGGCAGGTGGGCAGCTCAAGGGCGCCGCGGTCGACGATCTGGTCACCCGGGTGGTGGATCGTCTCGCCGGGGTGGTGATGCTCGGTGTCGACGCGCCCATGATCGAGAGCGCTCTTTCCCGACACGCCCCGGATGTCCCCCGGCAGGTGGTGGCGGGCAAGGACGATGACGTGATGCTCAAGGTGGTCCGTGCTGCCGTCGCGATGGCCGCGCCAGGTGACGTCGTGTTGCTGGCGCCCGCTGCCGCGTCCCTGGACATGTATTCCTCGTACGCAGCCAGGGGCAACGCGTTTGCCGACGCCGCCCGCGCGCTCGGTGCCGTCCCCGTCGGGCAGCCGACGTGACCACGACATCGTCGCCTCCCGGATCGACTCCCGCTGGATCACAGGACGCGGTCGAACCGGACGACCCCGAGTCGGCACGACCGACCGCGCGCGCCACCCGGTCGGACGGCACCAGAAAGAACAAGCGCGGCCATGAGTCGGGCCTGCGGACGTGGCTGCGGGAATCGCGCCGGTCGGTGTCCCGGCTGGCCGCCGACTGGCTCGACCGGCCGATGACCTCGCTGCACCTGGTGCTGGCGATCTTCGCGCTGATGCTCGGCTTCGGCCTGCTGATGGTGCTCTCGTCGTCGTCGGTGTCGGCGTTCCGCACCGGCGGTTCGTCGTTCTCGGTGTTCGCCAACCAGGCCACCTACGCCGTCGTCGGATTGATCTGCTTCTGTGCCGCGCAGTACGTCCCCGTCCGGGTGATGCGCTCCCTGTCCACCGCGGCCGTGATCATCTCGCTGGCCCTGCTGGTGGCGGTGCTGATTCCTGGAGTCGGCGCGCTGGTGAACGGCGCGCAGAGCTGGATCCGGTTGGGCGGCCTGCAGTTCCAGCCCAGCGAGGTCGCCAAACTGGCACTGCTGGTGTGGATGTCGCACGTCCTGGCGGCCCGTCGGTCGACGCTGCGCTCGCCCAAGGCGCTGCTCGTCCCGGTACTGCCGGTCTTCGCCCTGATGGCGGCCCTCATCATGAAGCAGCCCGACCTCGGCACCACCGTGGCCCTGACGATCGTGTTCATGGCGGTGCTGTTCTTCGCGGGTGCGCCACGATGGATGTTCGCCGGGCTCGGCGCCGCCGGACTGGTCGGGTTCTTCGCGCTGGCGCTCTCGGCCGACTACCGGACGGCCCGGCTGCTGTCGTTCGTCAACCCCGAAGCTCATCCCGTTACCAGCTACCAGTTGCTGCAGAGCCTGTACGGGATGGGCAACGGCGGCTGGTTCGGGGTGGGGCTCGGGCAGTCCCGCGCCAAGTGGAGCTACCTGCCGAACGCAGACTCGGACTTCATCTTCGCCATCATCGGGGAGGAACTCGGGCTCATCGGCGCCGGCATCCTGCTGCTGCTCTTCGCATTGCTGGCCTATACCGGGCTGCGGATCGCCCGCCGCAACGTCGACCCGTTCGTCAAGATCGTCGCGTCGGCCGGTACGGTCTGGCTGGTCGGCCAGGCCGCGATCAACATCGGGTACGTCGTGGGCCTGCTGCCCGTCACCGGGATCCCGCTTCCGATGATCTCCGCCGGCGGCACCTCGCTGCTGATCACCATGGTGGTGTTCGGGCTGTTGGCGAACTTCGCCAGGCGCGAACCGCAGGCCGCCGCCGCCCTGCACGCCGGTGGCGGCCATCCGATAGCCCGATTCCTGGGCATGCATCCGTCGTCGCGGCCGCAGCGCGCGTCCCGCCGGCGTCTGGTGCCGCGGCTGAAGCGTGCGCCGAGCGCCCGTCCGGCGGCGAGCGCACCGAGGACCGGCCGAGCCGCGGTGCCGCCGCAGCGCTGGTCCAGCGACAAGCGATCCTCGGCCGATCGCGAGCGGCAGAGCGCTCGAGCCGGCGGCGACCCGCGGATGACCGACCCGAGGTCACGGGCTCCGCGAGCCGGCGATCAGCAGGATCCCCGAGCGAGGGATCCCCGTGCGAGGGGACCACGGCCGACCGGCGGGCAGAGGACCGGTGAGCCTCGCCGCTCGGACAGCCGATCGGGCGCAGCCAACCGGCGCGGCGTCGACGGCCGCCAGAGCGGGACGCCGGCACAGGGCCAACCGCGGCGACCGGCCGCGCCGCCGCGCACTCGGGAAGCGCCACGCGCGACCCCGCCCGGTTCGGCCCAGGGTCGTCAGGGCTCCCAGCCGCCGGCCGCCGGGAAGGGTCGCGGCTGGCTGGGCAGACGGGGCGGCGGGTGAGTAGTGTGCTGATCGCCGGCGGCGGCACCGCCGGCCACATCGAGCCGGCATTGGCCGTCGCGGACGCGCTGACCGCCGGTGACCCGAGCATCCGCATCACGGCGCTGGGCACGGAGCGCGGTCTGGAGACGACGCTGGTGCCCGAGCGCGGTTACGAATTGCGGCTGATCCCCGCGGTGCCGCTGCCGCGCAAGCCCTCGGCGGACATCCTCACCCTGCCCACCCGGATGCGGGCGGCGGTCAAGGCCACCCGGGCGATCATGACCGAACGCGACGTGGACGTCGTCGTCGGTTTCGGCGGTTACGTCGCGCTGCCCGCCTATCTCGCGGCCAGGGGCCGGGTGCCGATCGTGATTCACGAGGCCAACGCCAGGGCCGGTCTGGCCAACAAGATCGGCGCCAGGTTCGCCACCTCGGTCGCGGCAGCCGTCGAGGGGTCCGGCCTGAAGAACGCCACCGTGGTCGGAAACCCGGTGCGGCGCAGCCTCTCCCAGCTCGACCGGGCCGCATTGCGGGCGGAAGCCAGGGAGTTCTTCGGGCTGGATCAGGCCGCACCCACGCTGCTGGTGTTCGGCGGATCGCAAGGGGCGCAGCGCATCAACGACGCGGTGTCGCAGGCCGCGCCGGATCTTGCCGAGATCGGCATCGGGGTGCTGCACGCCTACGGTCGGCGCAACGAGATCACCGTGCCGGAGCCGACTCCCGGGTCCCCGCCGTACGTCGCCGTGCCGTACCTGGACCGGATGGATCTGGCCTACGCCGCCGCCGATCTGGTGCTGGCCAGGTCGGGGGCGATGACGGTGGCGGAGATCGCCGCGGTCGGCCTGCCCGCGGTGTACGTGCCGTTGCCGCACGGCAACGGCGAGCAGCGGCTCAACGCCTCCGCCCAGGTGGCGAGCGGGGCGGCGATCATCATCGAGGACGCGGACCTTGACCGGCGAACGGTGGCCGAACAGGTCGCTCCCTTGGCCATCGACGGGATCGTCCGGGACGGCATGACGGCGGCCGCGGCGTCCACCGCGTCCCACCCGGTCGACGAGGTGCTGGCGAAGATGGTGCTGGATGCCGCGGCAACCGGGCGCTCGGCCGGGGGTCGTCACCGGGGTCGGCCGGCGTGATCGCCGCAGCGGCGGGACCGGTGACGGCGCAGGGGGTCTCGCTCGAACGTGCGCATCTTGTCGGCATCGGCGGCGCCGGAATGAGCGGCATCGCCAGGATTCTCGCCGACCGGGGACTGGCGGTCTCCGGTTCGGACTCCCGGGATTCGGCTCTGCTGACCGCGCTGGCGGCGAGGGGGGTGCTCACCGCCGTCGGTCACGACGCGGCGCACCTGGACCTGCTGCCCGGTGGCCCGACAGCGGTGGTGGTCTCCACCGCGGTGCGTCCGGACAACCCTGAACTACGCGCGGCCCGCGAGCGCGGCATCCCGGTGGTCCGGCGCGCTGAAGCGTTGGCCGCGTTGATGTCCGGGCACCGCGGGGTCTGCATCGCCGGCACCCACGGCAAGACGTCGACCACCTCGATGCTGACCATGGCGCTGCAGCACGCCGGGCTGGACCCGTCGTTCGCGATCGGCGGCGAACTCACCGGCTCCGGGCTGGGTGCGCACCACGGCAGCGGGGACATCTTCGTTGCCGAAGCGGACGAGTCCGACGGCTCGTTCCTGTCGTTCACCCCACACGGTGCGGTGATCACCAACCTCGAGCCCGACCATCTTGATCATCACGGCACCGCCGAGGCGTACACGGCGGTGTTCGACCAGTTCGTCGACCGCATCGAGCCCGGCGGGTTCCTGGTGATCTGCGCCGACGATCCCGGCACCGCCGCGCTGGCCGGGCGGGTGTTGCTGCGCCGGGTGATCACCTACGGCACTGATCCGGCCGCGACCGTGCGAGTGCTGCCGGCCGCTGTGGGTGAGGCCGATGTTCTCGGTGATGGACCCGGCGCTGCGGACGTCGTCGGCCCCGACGCGGAGATGGTGGCGAGCGGTGTCCGGGCGGTCGAGAACACCGCCACCGTCCTGCTTCCCGGGCACCAGCCGGTGGTGCTGCGGCTGTCCGTCCCCGGCGAACACATGATCCTCAACGCCGTTGCAGCCCTCGCCGCCGGCGTCGAGCTGGGTGTGGACCCCCAGGAAATGGCGGTCGGCCTCGCCTCCTACACCGGGGTGCGCCGGCGATTCGAACTCAAGGGGGTGGCCCGCGGTGTCACCGTGTACGACGACTACGCCCACCATCCGACAGAGGTCGCTACGCAGATCCATGCCGCCAGAGGCATTCTCCCCCCGCGGGCGCTCACATCGCCGACAGCACAGGCGGTGTCGGCGGTGGCCGGCGTCGAATCGGCGACCGGTCCGGCGTCCGGGACCGGCCGGCTGGTCGTTGTCTTCCAGCCTCACCTGTACTCCCGCACCCAGACCTTCGCCGCAGAGTTCGGCGCGGCCCTTGGCGGCGCGGATGTCGTTGTGGTGCTGGATGTTTACGGAGCCAGGGAGGATCCGCTGCCGGGGGTGACCGGTGAGCTGGTGGCCCGCGCGGTGCCCGACGGGACCGCGTCCTTCGTGCTGTACCACCCGGAACGGTCCTCGGCGGCGTCGTTCGTCGCCGGTCTGGTCCGAGGTGGTGACGTGGTGATCACCATGGGAGCCGGCGACATCACCACCGTCGGACCGGAATTGCTGACCCTGTTGGAGGCACAATGAGCACCGCAACAGCGGGCAGAAATCCCCCGACGGCTCCCCAGCCGGAAGTCGCGCCGGCGCGACGCGGAATCGGCGCCCGGCTCCGGCCGCCGTTCTCCCGGGGCTCGTCCGTTCCCGGCGATCCGTCAGCCGGGCCGGGCGGACCCACCGATCGCTACTCCGGGCCGCGCCGGTGGCCGTGGATCCTGGCGCTGGTGCTGGTGGGCGCGCTGCTGGCCGGTGCGGTGTACGGGGTGTTCTTCAGCCCGCTGCTGGGCGTGACATCGGTGAGCATCTCCGGCGCACCTGATTCCGTCAGCGTCAAAGTCCGCGCCGTCGTTGACGTTCCGGACGGCACTCCGCTGTCCCGGGTGGATCTGGACGGGGTCGCCGAACGGGTCAATGCCGTTCCCGAGGTCGCCGAGGTCGAGGTCGCGCGCAACTGGCCGGACACCCTGGTCGTCACGGTGACGCCGCGGGTGCCGATCGCGGTCACCTCCGCGAACGGGCGGTTCTGGCTGATGGACACCACCGGCGACCCCTATCTCGCGGTGGACGCGCCACCGGCGGGACTGGTGCCGGTGAAGCTCGCGACGCCGGGAGCCGGCGATCCCGCGACCGCCGCGGCGCTGACGGTGGTCGCCGCCCTCACGCCGGATTTCCGCGCGCAGGTCGCCGACCTCGCCGCACGCACGTCCTACGACATCAAGCTGACCCTGACCGACGGCCGCTCGGTGATCTGGGGCGAAGCCACCGATTCGGCGAAGAAGATGGAGGTCATCCCCGCCGTCCTCGCCCAGCAGGGCACCGTCTACAACATCTCCGACCCCACCCTGGCCAGCGTGCACTGACCCCGTTCCGCGCCCTGCGCCCCGTTTCCTGCACCGCCCCCTTTCGGCGCGGATCAACTTCCCCGGCGCGGATGATCGTGTCGGTTATGGGACGGGTGAGGCTGCAGAGCACAATTTCATCCGCGCAATTGCC
This sequence comes from Nakamurella sp., assembly GCA_035633315.1. GTDB lineage: Bacteria > Actinomycetota > Actinomycetes > Mycobacteriales > Nakamurellaceae > Nakamurella. Next base: position 8,255 of record DASQFG010000398.1, read on the forward strand.
CGGCGTTGTCGTCAGAGGCGCCGCGGCCGAGCAATGACCCGGCCAGGGAATGCGAATAACTGCACCGCCCCGGCGGACGGATCGCAAAGGTTGCTGGCGTGCGGGGAAGGAGTCGTGAACCATGGTGCCCATGGCAGCGGAGGTGCGGGAGGCCGGGACGTGGCACCCGGATCTCCTGGACGGCGAGTGGACAGTCGCGTTGCTGGAGACCGTGCCGGACGACGGTCTCCGGTACGAGCTCATCGACGGGACGCTGGTCGTGAGTCCGGCGCCGTCACCCCCGCATCAGGTTGTCGCCGCCAACGTGTTCCGGCTGCTCGACGGTGCAGCGCCTGCCGATCGTGCGGTGTTGTTTGCGCCAGTGGCCTGGCGGCCCGACGCCCGGACGTCTCTCGAGCCGGATCTCCTCGTGATCGCCAAGGACCGGATAGCCACCGAGGGAATCCTCGGAGCGCCCGATGTCGTCGTCGAGATTCTCTCCCCCAGCTCTGGCAGGTTCGACCGCACGGTCAAGCTCTCCCGGTATGCGGACGGTGGTGCTGCCCACTACTGGATCGTCGATCCCGCCGTGCCGTCGGTCGAGATCTACGATC
>DASQFG010000399.1:0-4938 GCA_035633315.1 Nakamurella sp.
CGCTCGGCCGGCTTTCCCCAGGTGACATCGAGAAGCGTTCCCGCGCAGGGAGTCTCACCGATCTGCCGGGTATCGGCCCGAAGACGTCGGCGGTCGTCACGCAGGCGCTGGCCGGCCGGACCCCGGATTACCTGGCCGACCTGGAGCCCACCGCAGGACCGCTGGTCGACGGCGGTGAGCAGATCCGGGACGCGCTGCGCGGGGACCTGCATGCGCACAGCGACTGGAGCGACGGCGGCAGCCCGATCCAGGAGATGGCCGTGACGGCCGTGGAGATCGGTCATCAGTATCTGGCGCTCACCGACCACTCGCCGCGGCTCACGGTGGCCAACGGGCTGACCGCGGAGCGGCTGGAGAAGCAACTTCAGATCGTCGCCACGCTGGACGAGCAGCTGACCAAGCGCGCGGGCGGGTTCCGGCTGCTGTCCGGCATCGAATGCGACATCAACGAGGACGGCACCCTGGATCAGACGGACGAACTGCTCGGCCGGGTCGACATCGTGGTCGCGTCCGTGCACTCGAAGCTGCGCTCGGATCCGGTGACGATGACCCGCCGGATGCTGGCGGCCATCGAGAACCCGCACACCGACATCCTCGGCCACTGCACCGGCCGACTGGTCACCGGCGGGCGCGGTATCCGGCCGGAGAGCCGGTTCGACGCCGAGGCGGTGTTCGCGGCCTGCGCCGAGCACGGCGTCGCGGTAGAGATCAACAGCCGGCCGGAGCGGCTGGACCCGCCGCGCAGGCTGCTGCGTCAGGCGGTCGAGGCCGGCTGCCTGTTCAGCATCGACACCGACGGCCACGCCCCCGGCCAGCTCGACTGGCAGCCCTACGGCTGCGCGCGGGCGGAGGAATGCGGTGTGCCGGTGGAACGAATCGTCAACGCCTGGCCGGTGGGCGACCTGCTGGACTGGGCCCGGGGGTGAGTCAGCGCGGGTCAGTCAGGCGGTTGGGTCAGCGCCGGGTGAGTCACGCCGCGGCGGTCGCCCGCGCCAACGTCCGGAAGTCATCGGTCGTGGCGGTCCCGGTGATCAGGAATGTGACATCCCCGTCCGTGCGGAACCAGGCGGCCTCGCCGCGCCGACCGGTCGTCACGGTCCACTCGGCGCCGCTCACCTGCTCGGTGCCGGCGGCTGTGCGGGTTCGGGTGCCGCCCAGCTCCGCGTCGAGCACCTTGGGCACCGGACCCGAGGACTCGATGAGCGTGATGAACCGGCCTTCCGGGGTCAGCCACCCGCCGCGGACCGCCGGCGGCCCGCCATCCGTCGCGCCCGGACCTGCGCCGGTCGACGGATCGGTGAAGGAGAACGAATTGGGATGCCAGTCGGCCGGCAACCCGGGCGGGATGACGACCGCGAAGCCCACCAGTGGTTCGGCGCGCTGGAATCCACCGGTGACGTCCGCGGTCGGGGTCTCGCCGTCGGTTGCCTGGCCCGGCGAGAAACTGATGCCGCCGTACATGCCGACCAGGATCAGCGCGACGACAGCCACCAAGCCCAGGGACAGGGCCATGTCACGCAAGGTCTTCGGTCGCCGGTCCGCCACACCGACCATGGTGACACGTCGCGGACGGTGATCTGATGTCCGAGATCGATCCGCGGCCCCGACGTCTCCGGCGAGAGGCACCGCAGGGGTGCCGAGACAGGGAGGAATCACCCATGAAGTACATGATCATGCTCTACGGCTCGCAGCAGGACTACGACGCCATGGTGGGCAAATCCACCGACCAGCCGGCGTGGACCACCGAGGACTTCACGGCGATGGCCACGTTCATGGAGAAGTGGAACAACGAGCTGGTCGAGTCCGGGGAGTTCGTCGACGCCCGAGGCCTGGCCGAACCGGTGCACACCCGCAGAGTCGGCCTGCAGAACGGGGTCAGGGTTGTCACCGACGGGCCGTACGCGGAGACGCAGGAGGTGCTGGCCGGCTACACGATCGTCGAGTGCGACAGCTTCGACCGGGCAACCGAGATCGCCGACCGTCTCGCGGACTGCCCACCCGGACCGGGCAATCCGCAGAACCTGTACGTGGACATCCGGCCGATCGCCGACGGCGCAGGCGAGTTCGAGGCGTAGTCACCCTCGTGGTCGAAGAGACAGGGGTCGAACCCACCGTGCCCGAACACACCCTGGCCGACACTCCAGAGACGCTCGAGGGCCTGCTGCGCCGGTTGGCGCCGCAGGTACTCGGCGCCGTGGTGCGCCGCTACGGGAACTTCGACGCCGCCGAGGACGCCGTGCAGGAGTCGCTGATCGCGGCCGCCGGGCAGTGGCCGCGGGACGGGCTGCCGGACAGTCCGCGCGGCTGGCTCATCACCGTGGCCGCGCGCCGGTTGACCGACCAACTGCGCAGTGAGCAGGCGCGCCGGCAGCGCGAGGGCACCGTGGCGACCTGGACGTTGCCGGAGACCCGGTTGGCGCCGGCCGCGGACCGCGGGCTGTCCGCGGACGGGACCGGTGCGGCAGATCAGGACGACACGCTCATCCTGCTTTTCCTGTGCTGCCACCCGGCGCTGTCCCCCGGGTCGCAGATCGCGCTGACCCTGCGGGCCGTCGGCGGGCTGACCACCGCGGAGATCGCCCGGGCGTTCCTGGTGCCGGACGCGACCATGACGCGGCGCATCACCCGGGCCAAGCAGAGCATCAAGGACAGCCGCATCCCGTTCCGGATGCCACCGGCGGCGGAGCGCGCGGACCGGCTCGGCGCCGTGCTGCACGTGCTGTACCTGATCTTCAACGAGGGGTATGTCAGCACCTCGGGACCGAGCCTGCACCGCGCCGAGCTGTCGGCCGAGGCCATCCGGCTCACCCGCATCGTGCACCGACTGATGCCCGATGACGTCGAGCTGACCGGTTTGCTGGCGCTGATGGTGCTCACCGACGCGCGCCGCCCGGCCCGCACCGCACCGGACGGCGCATTGATCCCGATGGCCGAGCAGGACCGAAGCCGTTGGAACGGCGGTGATATCGCTGAGGGCGTCGCGCTGATCAGCGCTGCCCTGCCGCGCGGTGCACCTGGCCCGTACCAGCTGCAGGCGGCGATCGCCGCTATTCACGACGAGGCGCCCACTGCGCAAGCGACCGACTGGCCGCAGATCATGGCGCTGTACGAGCTGTTGACGCAGCTGTCGGACAATCCGGTGGTGGCGTTGAACCACGCCGTCGCGGTCGCCATGGTGCGTGGCCCGCAGGCGGGTCTCGCGCTGCTGGATGAACTGGCCACCGACGAACGGATTGCCCAGGACCACCGGCGGTACGCCGTCCGCGCCCACCTGCTGGAGCTGGCCGGCGACCAGCAGGGGGCGCGCGAGTCCTACCGGGCTGCGGCCGGCCGCACCACCAGCATCCCGGTGCAGCGGTACCTGTACGCGCGGGCGGCGCGGCTCAGCGGAGGCGACTGATCGACCGGACGGCCGGCTTGGACACCGAGTGTGACCGAGAACCTCGACGGGCCACTGGTCCCACGGCGAGGCGTCCCGCTAGCGTGGCCAACATGGCAGAACACAACGGCGTGAGCGCTGACGCATCGGACTACCGCATCGAGCACGACACGATGGGCGAGGTCCGGGTACCGCGGAACGCGAAGTACCAGGCGCAAACCCAACGGGCGCTGGAGAACTTCCCGATCTCGTTGCGGCCGTTGGAACGGGCTCAGATCCGTGCGCTGGCGCTGATCAAGGCAGCGGCGGCGACGGTGAACGCCGAGATGGGCGTCGTCGAGCAGGAGATCGCCGACTTCGTCGTGGCCGCCGCGCAGCGGGTGGCCGCGGGTGACTTCGACGCGGACTTCCCGATCGACGTCTTCCAGACCGGTTCGGGCACCAGTTCGAACATGAACACCAACGAGGTGGTGGCGACGCTGGCCACCGAGTCACTCGGGCGCAAGGTGCATCCGAACGACCACGTCAATGCCTCCCAGTCGTCCAACGACGTCTTCCCCACCTCGATCCACGTGGCCGCCACCGAGGCGATCGTCCGCAACCTGATCCCGGCAATGCTGCACCTGGCCACCGCACTGGAGACCAAGAGCGTCGAATGGGCTGCGGTGGTGAAGTCCGGACGCACGCACCTGATGGACGCCACCCCGGTCACCCTGGGCCAGGAGTTCGGCGGGTACGCGGCCCAGATCCGTTACGGCGTCGAGCGTTTGAACTCCACCCTGCCGCGGCTGGCCGAGTTGCCGCTGGGCGGGACCGCGGTCGGCACCGGGATCAACACCCCGCCCGGCTTCCCCGCCGCGGTCATCCTGCACCTCGCGCATGAGCTGGACCTGCCCTTCACCGAGGCCCGCAACCACTTCGAGGCGCAGGGCTCCCGGGATGCGCTCGTCGAGACCTCCGGTCAGCTGCGGGTGATCGCGGTGAGCCTGACCAAGATCTGCAACGACATCCGGTGGATGGGTTCCGGACCGCGCGCGGGACTGTCCGAGATCCGCCTGCCGGATCTGCAGCCAGGTTCGTCGATCATGCCCGGCAAGGTGAACCCGGTGCTGCCGGAGGCGACCCTGATGGTCGCCGCCCAGGTCATCGGCAATGACGCCACCGTGGCGTTCGCCGGCTCGCAGGGCAACTTCGAGCTCAACGTGATGTTCCCGGTGATCGGCCGCAACCTGCTGGAGTCCATTCGGCTGCTGTCCAACGCGACCCGGACGCTGGCTGACAAGTGCATCGACGGCATCGAGGCCGACGTCGAGCGCTGCCGGTACTTCGCCGAGTCGTCGCCGTCGATCGTCACCCCGTTGAACAAGTACATCGGCTACGAAGAGGCCGCCTCGATCGCCAAGCAGGCGCTCAAGGACGGCAAGACGATCAAGGCGGTGGTGCTGGAACGCGGGCACGTCACCGCCGGCCGGCTGACCAGCGAACAGCTGGACGCGTCGCTGGACGTGCTGTCCATGACGCACCCCTGACCGCGGTCAGTGCCGGGGCGGCCGCCCGTC
>DASQFG010000400.1:0-5537 GCA_035633315.1 Nakamurella sp.
GTCACGTGGTCTTCGAGTTGGTGTGACACTGCTTCGGAAGTGTTACACTCAAGGCATGCCTACGACCAGGCCCCGGCACGTCATCACCGAGACCGATGACGTGGCCCGCGCGCTCGACGATGCGGCCCGACGCTGGCCATCAGAACGCGCTAACCGCCGCAAGCTGCTGCTCCGCTTGATGGAAGAGGGTCACCGCGCAATCGGCGACCATAACGAGAGCAGCGGTGCCGCCCGACGGGCCGCACTGGCGCGCACCAGCGGGGCGCTGACCGGCTCCTACGGTGCCGACTACCTGAAGGACCTGCGAGCGGACTGGCCGGAGTGATCGTCTTCGACGCCTCGGTGCTGATTGCGCATCTGGACGCGACCGACTCACATCACGAGCGGGCAGATCGTCTATTGGCGGCGTCGGGGAACGAAGAACTGGCCGCCAGCGTCGTGACCATGGCCGAGGTGCTCGTCGGGCCATCTCGGACGGGCACGGTCGACCGCGCCTTGGCGGCGCTGGAGCAACTCGCCGTGACTCCGGTACCGATTGAGCGGGCAACGCCGGTCCGGCTGGCCTTGCTGCGCGCCGAGACCGGCCTGAAACTGCCGGACTGTTGCGTCCTGCTGGCCGCAGAGGAGTCAGGTGCGGCCGTGGCCACCTTCGATGACCGTCTGGCCGGGGCCGCAAGGAGCCGAGGCATCCGACTCTTCGAACGCTGAATCATCCTGCGGGACAACGGCTATCAGCTCACCGCGGCCCGCACGGCATCGGTCAACCGCTGCAGGGTCGGCGCCAGTTCGGTCCGTGACGTGGGCACCTCCACCACCCGGATCCCGGCCGGATCGGCGATCGCGTCGGGCAGCTCGTCCGCGGTGGACACCAGCACATGTTCGGCGCCGCACGCCTCCGCCACGCCTGCCAGCTGCACGCCGTGGGACGTGCCGAACACCCGCTCGAACGCCCGGGCATAGGGCGGCTCGCCCGGTTCCAGGGTGGAGAAGATCGCCCCGCCGTCGTTGCTGCTGACCACGATCGTCAGGTCCGGCCGTGGCTCGTGCGGGCCGATCACCAGCCCGGTCATGTCGTGCAGAAACGTCAGGTCGCCCATCAGGGCTACGGTCGGACCGTTGTCGGCGTCCGGGTAACCATCGGCCGTCAACGCGACGCCGAGCGCTGTCGACACCGTGCCGTCGATCCCGGCAACCCCGCGATTGGCCACCACCCGCAGTCCGTCACGGGCGGCTGCGGTCAGCCCGACATCGCGCGGCACCTGCGACGACCCCAACACCAGGGTCGCCTGCTCGGGCAGCGCGACGAGAAGGTCTCGGGCCAGTCGAGGCGAGAACGCGATGTCGAGCTCGTCGATCACCGACCGCACCGCGGCGGAGGCCGCCTGGTCCGCCCGGCGCCAGTGCGTCGCCCAGGCCTCGTCGGGGAGCGAGCTCACGTCGAGGCGCCCGGGAGCGACCACCCGCACCGTCCCGGACGGGTCGGCGTAGCCATCGGGATGTGCCACCACATCCACGCTCACCCGGGAATCGGCCAGCAGCCTGCCGACCGGCCGGTACAGCGTCGGCCGGCCCAGCACGATGACCCGATCCGGCCGCGCTGTGTCCAGGAAGTCCGACGCCGCCAGCAGGTGCATGCCCGCGGAGAGCACCGACGAACCGGCCGCGCCACCCGCCTCGGACAGCACGATATGGCCGGCCGCCGCGATCGGAGCCGCCCACGGATGGGTCAGGTCGGCGAGGAACAGCACCCGCTCCCCCGCGTCGGGCGGCGGCACGGATGGGCCGTCGACGAAGCCGGCCATCATGGTCCAGGGCCCGTCCCGTCCGGTGAGTTGCTCCGGCCAGCCGTCCAGGGTGCCGCCGTCACTCGGATCGGGCAGCAGCGGCTCGGCCAACGGCAGGTTCAGCTGCACCGGGCCCGGCCGTCCGCCGGCACCCCGAGCGGCGCCAACGGCCCGGCACACCATTGCCCGCCACGGCCCGTTCTGACCCGACATCCGCTGCGGCACAGCGAATTCGTGGAAGAACCGGAGAGCAGCACCGAACAGAGTCTGTTGGTCGACGGCCTGATTGGCACCGACGTCACGCAGCCACGGCGGCCGGTCCGCCGACAGCACCACCAGCCCCACCCCGCCGTGATGAGCCTCCAGCACCGCCGGGTGCAGGTTGGCCACCGCCGTCCCCGACGTCGTCACCACTGCGGCCGGCGCACCCGATCCCCGGGCCAGGCCGACCGCGAGGAACCCGGCGGTGCGCTCGTCGATCCGCACGTGCAGCCGGAGCCGGCCGGTCGCGTCCGCGTCGTGCAACGCCATCGACAGCGGCGCGTTCCGGGAGCCGGGAGCAAGCACAACCTCCGTCACCCCGCACGCGATCAACTCGTCGACGAGCACGCGGGCCAGCGCCGTCGACGGGTTCACGCCCGCCATTGTTCAGCGCCGGAGACGATTCCCGCGCACCGCCGTGCCGGGCGCCCGCCCGCGCCCTGTTCAGGAGCCGCGGAGCCCACGGGAATGGCGCCACCGACCGGCGCGGTGATCCACGGCCCTCGCCGCAGCACCCGTCGACCCTGAGGTCGCTGTCCAGCACCACCAGGTCCGCGCAGAACCCGGGCGCCAGCCGGAGCGCGGCTGGGCGATCCGCTTGTGGCCGACGTCGGTCAGACCCAGTGCCGCCGCGGGGTTCGCCGACGTCTGCCGGACGGCAGCGAGCACGCCGTCGAGCAACGGCAACCCGCTGTGCTGCAACGCATACCGGAAGATGTGGTCCATCGTGGCGGTGCTGCCGAGGTGGTGTCCGACCCGGTCAGCCTGCCACCCTGGTGTCTTGGATTGGTGACTGAGATTGGTATGGCCACTGCTGTGAGAGCCAGATTGGCATAGACCAATGCCGTCGTTAAGGGGTAGCATCCGATTTGTTCGTTCCGGCCCGGTCCGCACGTCCGGGCGCCCCGGCCACGGACTCCTCGCTGATCGAAAGGCTTTGCTGCAGAACGATGAAGGTTCCGAAGTACTACCAGGTGAAGAACGCGATCCGTGAGCTGATCGCCGGGCTGGCGCCGGGGTCCCCGGTACCGACCGAACGTGAACTGGCGCAACGGTTCTCCACGTCGCGCACCACCTGCGGCAAGCCATCGCGGAACTCGTGGTCCACGGCCGGATCGAGCGCACCCAGGGCCGCGGCACGTTCGTCGCCCGACCGAAGATCGTGCTCGTCCGGCAGTTGACGTCCTTCGCCCAGGACCTGCAGGCGCAGGGCGGCAACCCCAGCAGCCGCATCCTGAAGATCAGCCGGGAGACGGCCGGGCCCGAGCTGTGTGAGCACCTGGATGCCTCGCCGGGCTCGACGGTGCACCGGGTGGAGCGACTGCGGTGCGAGTCGCAGGAGACGATCGCGCACGAGATCGCTGATGTGGTTGGTGCTCTGCCCCGGCTGCGGGCGGAATTGGAGCTTCGCGGGTCGCTCTACCAGACGTTGCGGGAGGTCTACGGGATCACCCTGGTCGCGGTGGAGGACGTGGTGGGGACGTCGGTGGCCAGCCCCGTCGAGGCTGCGTTGTTGGAGGTGGACACCGGGCTGCCCATGCTGCTGGTGCACCGCACGGCGTGGGATTCGACCCGGCACCGCGCGGAGTGGACGCGGTCGGTGTTCCGGGGTGATCGGTTCCGGTTCGTGGCCAGGAACCAGCTGGGTGACGTAGCGGCGGCCGGCCACGGAGGGTCGCTGGAAGCGGCGGAACAGGCGTCCTGACAACGGCTCCCGTCCAGGACGGCGCCCCGCTGCACTGCCGTCACGCGGGGAGCAAGGTGAACGCCGTCCCATGGTGCGGTCGGACGGCGCCGAAATGCCGACGATCCAAGGTGGCCACCTCGAGGACGCCGTGCCGTTCCGCGCAGGCGATCACCGAGGCATCGGCGATGCCTAGCGGGAAGTCCCCGTAGGCCGCAACCAGTTCCGCGATCCGAACCCAGTCCGCCGGATGCACCGGGTCCACGGCGAAGGCGCCTTCCGCCAGGTCCTGGGCGAACAGGACCTCGGCCCGCGCACCGAGACGCGCACCGATCAAATAGGCGACCTCAGTGATGACCAGGGTCGGAACAATGAGCGGACCGGGGAACGATCCCAGCAGATCCAGACACTCTTTGTGAAATGCGTCGTCGCGATCCGCCAGGGCATACAACGGACCGGCATCGACGATGAGAGCTGACACTCGTCGAACTCAGCCCGGCAAGCGATCGCGCTCGTCGGTGTGGTCGGCGAAACCCATTTCGCCCAGCAACTCGTCGAAGCGGGCGGAAATGTCGGATTGACCACTCGCGCCGGCGCCGGCGACGCGAAACGTGCGGTTGGCGCCTGGACTGGCGGTGCCAGGCAGGTGAGCGACGACCGCCTCACGCACCCATTCGGAGACCGTGATCCCACGACGAGCAGCTTCCTGCTTCAGCCTGGCCTCCACCTCGTCGTCAACCTTGATGGTCGTGCGCTTCATGTATGCCAGCATACCTCCGGTCCCACGAGGAGCCGATCGATGCGCCCTCCACACAAGTCCGATGACCAATGCCGCGACGACGATGGCCACCATTGTGAAGATCAGGGTGGTGCCGACCAGGCCGGCGCACGACGCGGCCCCGACTTCTCGCCCGTGCGCCCACAGACTGCGATCTGACCCTAGACAGGTGTTCGCTTCTATTGCTATGATGAGGTATGTTCCAGTCCGGGGTCGCGTTCGGTGAGCGGGTGTACCTGGCCCATCCGCACGGCACCACGGCGACCATCGACGTGCCCGTGCTGCTCCCGGGTGCGGGGCCGTCCACCCGGGACCGCGCCGTGTCGGCGACCCCCGCCGGGCGAGGAGACACGGCCGGCCCCGGTCGCCGGAATCGGCGTTCCACCGACACCAGTCGATCGAAGGCCACGCTCCGCAGCACCCGCGGCCGGACCTCGACCAGCGGCGCTGACCCGACGACCAGCACCAGGCCGATCCTGCCCGGCGGCCCCGACCCCACCCTCACCGCCGCCCGTACCGCGCTCGGTGTCACCGCCGGCCCGGTCCCGGTCGATGTGGACCTCGCGCTGTCCCGCTGCGTCACCACCGGCGAAACCCGCTGGGCCAGCGAAGTCCTGGCCATCTCCGACTGGCGCCGCGCCGTGACCACCCTGCCCGTCGGCCCCGACCTGGCCGCCGCCCTGCCCGCGCGGCCCGACGGCCTGGACACCCGCCCCGGGCTACGACCCTGGCCCGGCGACGGCGTGCACTGGGCCGCCGCCATCCGACGAGCGAAACCGCACGCCGACCGACCGCAACACCGGCACCCGCAACACCGGCACCGGCACCGGCACCGGCACCGGCGATGTCAACGAATCCCGCCGCAACTCCCGCGACCACACATGCCGCAGAACAACCACCTGCTGACCTGAACGAGAACGACGAAACTGACCGCGCCGTAGCCGATTCCGACAACAGCACCGCAAACAACGCCGACGACGATGGCCCCACAACCAGCCTCGACAACGCCGACTACCTCGACTTCCTCATC
>DASQFG010000401.1:0-2835 GCA_035633315.1 Nakamurella sp.
AACACCCCGGGAACGCCGAAACCCGGCCAACCGAGGTCGGCCGGGTTTCCGGTGTCAGCGGATCAAGTCGGGCGTCAGCCCGATGATCATGATGCGATCAGGCGGCGTCCTTGACGAACTCCAGCTCGAGGGCGATCTCGACCTTGTCGGCGACGACGGCATTGCCGGCACCGAACGCGGCCTCGAAGCTCACGCCGTAGGCCTTGCGGCTGATCGAGGTGGCGGCCGAGAAGCCGGCGCGCGTGCTGCCGTAGGCATCCACGGTCTCGCCCAGGTACTCGACGGCCAGCTCGACCTGCTGGGTGGTGCCGCGGATGGTCAGGTCACCGACGAGCACGAACTCCTCGCCGTCGAAGTCGCGGACCGAGGTGGAGACGAAGTCCAGGGTGGGGTAGTTCTCGACGTCCAGGAAGTCGGGGGACTTGACGTGCTCGTTGCGCTGGTCCTGCTTGGTGTCCACGCTGGCGGCGTCGATGACGGCGGTGACGGTGGCGTCAGCCAAGCCGTTGTCGCCCACCACGAGGGTGGCCGACTGCAGCGCGAACGTGCCCTTGGCCTTGCCGACTGCCATGTGGCGAACCTTGAACGAGACGTCCGAGTGAACGGCGTCGGCGGTCCAGGTGCCCGTGGTCAGGGTGGGGGTGGCAACAGTGGTGCTCATGGTGGTCCTTCCGAGTGGGGTTATATGAAGCTTCAACAATCTTACCTTGAGCCTATTCCCTCAAAGTGGACGCGTCATCTATCGAACGGGGGAAAGGGCTATGACCTCGGCCACACGTTTTCGCCACGCTGGGTAATGAGGCGACCTCAATCGGTGTCGCTGCCCGACCGGGAGGCCAGCAATCGGCGGAACGAGGCCAGCCGGCCGGGGCTGGACCCCCCGCCCGCCACGAACGCGTCCAGGGCGCAGCCGACCCCGGTTGTCCCGGCCGAGGAGTCGGCGTCGCCGCCGGTGTGGTCGCAGCCGGGTGGGCAGTTCACCGTGCCGGGGAGCAGGTCGTCGAAGGTCTCCAGCAGGTCGTCGGGCGTCACGTGCGCCAGCCCGAACGAGCGCACCCCCGGGGTGTCGATCACCCACCCGCCGCCCGGTAGCGGCAGCGCGATGGCCGACGTCGAGGTGTGCCGGCCCTTGCCCACCCCGCTCACCGCGGCGGTCGCCCGGTCGGCGTCCGGGACCAGTGCGTTCACCAGGGTGGACTTGCCGACTCCTGAGTGCCCGACCATCACCGATACGTTCCCGGTCAGCAGCTCCCGTGCCGCCTGCAGTCCCTCGGGGGAGAGCGCCCGGCCCTCGCCCCTGCGGGTGACCAGCACCGGGAGGTCCAGGTCCGCGTAGACCAGTTCCATTGGCGTCGGGTCGGCCAGGTCCGCCTTGGTCAGCAGTAGCACCGGGTCGAGGTTGCCGGTGTAGGCGGCGACCAGGCAACGGTCGATGAAACCCGTGCGCGGCAACGGGTCCGCGACCGCACAGACGATCACCAGTTGGTCGGCGTTGGCGACCAGTACCCGCTCACCGGCCGAGGGTGACCCGGAGCCGGGGCCGGTCCCGGCTGCTGGGCTGGGGGCTTCCGCAATGTCGTCGGCGGATCGCCGGAGCACGCTGCGCCGTTCGGCGATCCGGACGATCCGGGCCAGCGTGTCCGGTGCGCCGTCGGTGTCGCCCACGAGATCGACCAGATCGCCCACCGCAACCGCGCGCCGGCCCAACTCACGGGCACGCATGGCGGTCACCACCCTGGCTCGCTTCGTCCCCTCCTCGACCAGGCAGGTGTAACGGCCGCGATCAACGGTGGTGACGAACCCGACCACCGAGTCGGCGTGCGTGGGCCGCGTCTTGGTGCGCGGGCGGCTGCCGCGTCCCGGGCGCACCCGGACGTCGTCGTTCTCCCAGCCTTCGGCAAGCTTGCTCAGCGAGTCACCGCCGGCGTCCGGTCGCCATCGAGCATGGCCGCCCACATCCGATCGAAGCCGGGCAGCGTCTTGGCGGTGGTGTCGATGTCGTCCACCGTCACGCCGGGCACCCGCAGCCCGACGATGGCCCCGGCGGTGGCCATCCGGTGATCGGCGAACGAGCGCCACGCGCCGCCGTGCAGGGCTCGCGGCCGGATCGTCAGCGAGTCCTGATCGTCCAGGACATCCCCGCCCAGGGCGGCGATGTCGGCGACCAGCGCGGCCAGCCGGTCGGTCTCGTGCCCGCGCAGGTGACCGATTCCGCGGAGCCGGCTGGTCCCGTCGGCGAACACCGCCATCGCGACGATGGTCGGAGTCAGCTCCCCGACGTCGTGCAGGTCGACGTCGACCGGCAACAGCCGCGCCGGGCCGCGCACCGTCAGGCCCGCAGGGCCGGTCTCGACGGCCGCGCCCAGCTGAGCCAGGATCCCGCGGATGGCGTCACCGGCCTGGGTGGTGGCGGACGGCCAGTGCGGGACGGTGACGACGCCGCCGGTGACCGCCGCCGCCGCCAGGAAGGGCGTCGCGTTGGACAGATCGGGCTCGATGGCCGCCGTCCACGGCCCGACCGGCCCCGGCTCGACCCGCCAGGTGTTCGGCTCATCGGCGTCCAGCCGAACACCGACGGCCCGGAGCGCCGCGACGGTCATCGCGATGTGCGGTAGCGACGGCAGCGGGCCGCCGCGGTGTTCCACCCGCACGCCGTCGGTGAACGAGGCGCCGGAGAGCAACAGTCCGGAGACGAACTGGGAGGACGCGCTCGCGTCGATGGTGACCGTGCCGCCGGCCAGCGCGCCGGTGCCGTGCAGGGTGAACGGCAGTGCTTCGCCGTCGATCGACGCCCCCAACGCCCGCAGGGCGTCGAGCACCGTGGACATCGGCCGG
>DASQFG010000402.1:0-4828 GCA_035633315.1 Nakamurella sp.
TCAGCGGCCGCCGAGCGCATGCTCCAGGGCCAGCTGGTTCAGGTGCACGAAGCCGTAGGAACGCTCGCCGACCTTGTCGGGGTCGAAGTCCTCGAACGCGCTGCGGTCGGCCAGCAGATCGGCCACCGACTCCCCGGCGGCCAGCGTGGGCTGGGCCAGCTCGGTGAGGCCGGAGGCCGCCATGGCCTGCTGCACCTCGGGATCGGCCCGGAAGGCCAACGCCCGCTCCTTGAGCAGCAGATAGGTCGACATGTTGGCCCTGACCGACGCCCAGACGCCGTCGAAACCCTCGGTCCGCGACGGCTTGTAGTCGAAGTGCCGCGGGCCGGTGTAGCGCGGACCGCCGTTCGGGAAACCGTTCTCCAGCAGATCGACGGTGAAGAACGCCGACAGCAGGTCACCGTGACCGAAGACCAGGTCCTGGTCGTACTTGATCGACCGCTGGCCGTTGAGGTCGAGGTGGAACAGCTTGCCCGACCACAGCGCCTGGGCGATGCCGTGCGTGTAGTTGAGCCCGGCCATCTGCTCGTGGCCGACCTCGGGGTTCAGCCCGACGATGTCGCCGTGCTCGAGTTGCGCGATGAAGCCGAGGCCGTGCCCGACCGTGGGCAGCAGGATGTCGCCGCGCGGCTCGTTCGGCTTGGGCTCCAGCGCGATCTTGATGTCGTGGCCCTTGTCCTTGATGTAGCCGGCGATGGTGTCAACACCCTCGCGGTACCGGTCCAGCGCCGCGGCGATGTCCTTGGACCCGTCGTACTCACTGCCTTCCCGGCCACCCCACATCACGAACGTCTGCGCACCCAGCTCCGCGGTCAGCTCGACGTTGCGCAGCACCTTCCGGAGCGCGAACCTCCGCACCGACCGGTCGTTGGAGGTCAGCCCGCCGTCCTTGAACACCGGGTGGGTGAACAGGTTCGTGGTGACCATTTCGATGGTGATGTTGTTGCGGGCACAGGCATCCCGGAAGCCGGCGATCAGCTTGTCGCGGGTGGCCGCGTCCGATCCGAACGGGATCAGATCGTCGTCGTGGAACGTGACGCCCCAGGCGCCGGCCGCGGCCAGCTGATCGATCGCCTCGATCGGATCGAGCGGTGAGCGGGTGGGATCACCGAAGGGATCGCGCGCCTGCCACGAGACGGTCCACAGGCCGAAGGAGAACCGGTCGTCAGGGGTGGGTGCGGCAACCATGAGGAGGACTCCTTCGTCCGGGAGCTAATTTGTTGGTTCGTTGAACTTATACGGTTGGGCGGGCTATGGTCAAGCGGTGGCCAGCAGGGATCCCGATGACGTCACGGCGCCGCCCGCCCTCGCCCTGGCGGCGGGCTGGGCGCCGGGCGCGACCCGGGTCCGCCCCGTCGTCGGCGGACCCACCGCGGTCCGGCAGGCCAACGTCCGCGAGCACAATCTCGGACTCGTTCTCGGGCTGATCGTCAACGCGGCGAACCCGCCGTCCCGCGCGGACATCGCGGCCGCCACCGGCCTCACCCGCGCCACCGTCTCGGCGCTGACCGACCGGCTGATCGCCGGCGGTCTGGTCGACGAACTGCCGCCGGTGATGTCCCAGCGGGCGGGACGACCTGCGGTTCCGCTGATTCCCGCGGCCCGGACCATCGCCTCCGTCGGCATGGAGGTCAACGTCGACTACCTCGGCATCCGGGTGATGGACCTGGCCGGCACGAAGCTGGCCGAGCAGGTGCAGGAAGGTGACTTCCGGGCCAGCGACCCGACGGCCGTGCTGGCTCGGCTGGCCCGGATGTACACCGAGGTCCTCGGCCCCATCTCTGACGAGATCCCTTCGGTGGGAGCATGTCTGGCAGTTCCGGGGCTGGTGGACCGGATCACCGGTCCGCTGCGCTTCGCCCCCAACCTGCGCTGGCGGAACGTGGACGTCGCCGGATTGTTCACCTCCGCGGCCGGCATGTCCGGAGTCGAACTCCTGTTGGGCAACGAGGCGACGCTGGCTGCCCGCGCCGAGGCGGCGGCGTTGCGGCACACCGAGATCCGGACGTTCCTCTACCTGTCTGGCGACGTGGGTATCGGCGGGGCGCTGGTCGTGGACGGCGCGGTTTTCGCCGGGCGGCACGGGTGGAGCGGGGAGATCGGGCACACCGTGGTCGACCCGGCCGGCCCGCGCTGTGTCTGCGGTTCCACCGGGTGCCTGGAGCAGTACGCCGGCAAGGACGCCCTGATGCACGGCGCAGCAATGGATCTCGCACTGCCGGTGACCGCGCTGACCAGCGCTGCGGAGCACGGGGACGAACGCGCGCTGCGATCATTGTCCGACGGGGCTGCGGCGCTGGGCACCGCGCTGGCCAATGCGGTGAACCTGGTCGACGTCGGCACCGTGGTGCTCGGCGGCATCT
This sequence comes from Nakamurella sp., assembly GCA_035633315.1. Taxonomy (GTDB): domain Bacteria; phylum Actinomycetota; class Actinomycetes; order Mycobacteriales; family Nakamurellaceae; genus Nakamurella. The sequence continues at coordinate 2,364 of DASQFG010000402.1, forward strand.
ACGCTCCGCTGGCGCCCTACCTGCTGCCGGGGATCACCGAGCAGTTGCAGGGCCGGGTGCTGTCCGCCCCCTGGTCAACCACGCAGGTGCTCCCGGCGCAGGCCAGGGACTACGCGGCGCTGTCCGGCGCAGCGTCGGTCGGGCTGGCCCAGGTCACCGCGGATCCGAGCGCCTGGTTGCGGCGCTGACCAAGCCGCCGCGCCGACCCAGGGCAGACCCACTCAGCGCCTCGCGAGCCCCGAATCAGCCGCTCCGAAGGGCGGCCGACGCACTCAGCGTCGCTTCACCGCGACCGAGCGCCGGTTTGAAGGTCTCGGCGCCACCATAGGTTGGCGCTCAGACCTGAAAAGCGGCGCCGAGTTGGCGCCCGGAACCCACCGAGATCGGCAGTACCAGCCGCCCGCCCCGTCGGCCCGCGTCCCGGCGTTCGTCGGACACCGCGCCGTACAGCGTCGTACGCTGCCGCGCCGGGCGCCCGGCAGCGGCGGCCATGGACTCCAGCTCGGCCACCGATTTCGCCGAGCCGTGCTGCGAGCCCGCCATCCGCGAGATCGTTTCCTCCATCAGGGTTCCGCCGAGATCGTTGACGCCTCCCTGCAGCACCGCAACACATCCGCTGACGCCCAGCTTCACCCACGACGTCTGGATGTTGTCGATCCGGCCGTGCAGCAACAGCCGGGCCATCGCGTGCACGGCGCGGTTGTCGCGCAGCGACGGCCCGGCCGACGCCACGCCGGCCAGGTAGATCGGCGAGTTCTGGTGAACGAACGGCAGCGCCACGAATTCGGTGAAACCGCCTGTCTCGGCTTGCATCCGGGCCAGCAGGCGCAGGTGCGCCACCCAGTGGGCCGGGGTGTCGACGTGCCCGTACATCATCGTCGAGCTGGACTTCAGGCCCACCTCGTGGGCCGTCCGGACCACGTCCACCCAGGTCGACGCGGGCAGCTTGCCCTTGGTCAGGATCCATCGGACGTCATCGTCCAGGATTTCCGCTGCGGTCCCCGGAATCGAATTCAGTCCGGATTCCTTGGCCTTGATGAGCCAGTCCCGCACGGACAATCCCGTCCTGGACGCGCCGTTCACGATTTCCATCGGGGAAAACGCGTGGATGTGCAGATCCGGCCGGCGGCGGCGGATCTCGGCCGCGATGTCGAAATAGGCCGTGCCAGGTAGGTCGGGGTCGATGCCGCCCTGCAGGCACACCTCCGTCGCTCCGGCGGCCCATGCCTCGTCCGCGCGCCGGCCAACCTCGTCCAGGGACAGGGTGAAGGCGTCGGCGTCATTGCGGCGCTGCGCGAAAGCGCAGAAGCGGCAGCCGGTGTAGCAGACATTGGTGAAGTTGATGTTCCGGTTGACAACGAAGGTGACGTCGTCACCCACCACGTCCCGCCGGATATCGTCCGCGAGCGCGCACAGCGAATCCAGCGCGGCCCCGTCGGCCTGCATCAGGGCAAGGGCCGCAGAGTCGGACAGACCCGCAGGGTCCCGCTCGGCGGACCGCAGCGCGGCCGCAACCTCGCCGTCCAGCACCGGCAGCGACCGCGCGGGTCGCGCACGCACCTGCTCGCGCAGCACTTCCCAGTCGCCGTAGGCGTCGTCGATGTCGCTGCGCGTCTCGGTGAACCGCCCGTCCGCGTCGATCGCGGTATGCAGGTCCACCCGGCCGACGGATCCCCAGTCGGGATCCGGTTCCTGCCAGGGCCTGCCCTGCGGGATGGCGCCTTCGATGGCGAGCCCGCTCGCCGGGTCGGCCAGTGCCCGCACGTGCGGCAGTACCCGCGGGTCGATCCACGGCTCGCCCGCCAGCACGTAGGAGGGTTGAGCGGTGAGCCGTTCCCTTAGCTGGAAGCCCGCGGCACCAGTTAGCACGGCGAGCGCGTCCAGTTGGGGCCAGGGCCGTTCCGGGTTGACGTGGTCCGGGGTCAGCGGCGACACACCGCCCCAGTCGTCGACTCCCGCCGCCAGCAGGCCCGCCAGCTCGTCCGGCGCGGACAGGTTGGGCGGAGCCTGGATCCGCATGGCCGGGCCGAGCACGATCCGCGCGACCGCCACCGTCGCCAGGTACTCCTCGCGGCCCGCATCGGGCGCCGAGCGCATGGCGGTGTCCGGCTTGGACAGGAAGTTCTGCACGATGACTTCCTGGATGGCGCCGAACTGCCGGGCCGTCCGTCGGATGGCGAACAGCGACTCCGCGCGATCCGCGGCACTCTCCCCGATGCCGACGAGAATACCGGTGGTGAAAGGGATCGTGCTGCGTCCGGCATCCTCGAGCACGCGCAGCCGGACGGCCGGGTCCTTGTCCGGTGAGCCGAAATGCGCTCCGCCCGGTTCGGTGAAGATCGCCGTCGAGGTGGTCTCCAGCATCATGCCCATCGACGGCGCGACGGGCTTGAGCCGCTGCAGTTCCTCCCAGCTCATCACCCCGGGATTCAGGTGCGGCAGCAGCCCGGTCTCCTCGAGCACCC
>DASQFG010000403.1:0-4046 GCA_035633315.1 Nakamurella sp.
GGCCCAGCTGTGGGGCTCCATGCCCGACCTGCCCCGCGACGTCCCGCGACTGACCAGGGAGATCCGCCAGCACTGGGAGGCTGCCGGCTCGCCGCCGATTCCCGGTCCGGGCACCGATCGGCACGACGCGCTGGCCGATGCCCGGCTGGCCTACGTGCGCTGGCAGGCCGCCCAGGAGGCTTTGCAGGCACGAAGCCCGGGTTCTGGCTGACGTCGGGACCAACGGTCACGGGCCCCGCTGCTGATGGCCACCGATTCGGGTCGATCCGGCTGCATCAGCAGCGTCCCGTACTTCTCCGGCGGAGCGGCCGAGGGCCAAGAAGCGCAGGTACATCGAACGGTCGGACACCCGGGCATGCAGTGTGCGCAGTGCATTCGCGTCCGAGGTGGCAACTGGGCGGATGTGGACCAAGCCCCCGTCCGCCCGCACGGCGTCGACGCCTTCGAATGCCGCGTTCCCCGATGCGGGGCGTACTTCGGACAGGCTCATGATGTTCCTCTCGCCGGGGCCTGCAGCTGACGGTCCAGTTGCGGTAGCAGTTCGTCCAGCGCCGTTCCCACACTCCCCGCGGTCGACAGCCGGATCGCGTCGGGCCACGGATCGGCGTCAGATGCCATGCGGTCGGGGACCTGCGGGTCCACGTCGGAGGCGTCCTCGGTTCGGGCGATCAGCCGAGCCCGTCGAAGCGTTGACGGTGCCTGACACTCGACGCCGATGAACTCAGCGTGAGCTCGGGTTGCGCTGCTGGCAGCGAGCGCCCGCAGGCGGGCTTGCGTCCAGGACGCGTCCAGCACCACCGTCTCACCGAGGCCGAGCAGATCGCTGGCACTTTGGATCAGTTCGAGATAGGTGCGATCAATGTGCTTGTCGTTGTAGATGCCGTGGCGGTACGCACCGGTTGCTGGGATCCGCGGCGACCTGCCGGCCATCTCCTTCCGGGTGTGGTCGCTGGACAGCAGCACGGCGCCGAGCCGGTCGGCCAGCAGGCCAGCGACGGTCGACTTGCCGGTGGCCGGCAGGCCACCGATCAGGATCAGCCGCACCCGTCCGGCCCGCAGGTGCTTCAGGGCCAGCGCGGTGTAGGTGCGTGCGGCATCGCGGGCGGCGACGTCACCGTGGGTACCGCCCAGGCAGCTGATCTTCGCGCGGACGAATGCGCGGTAGCCGATGTAGTGATGAAGCAGCGCCGGCGGAACCGGGTCTCCCGCGTACTCGGCGTAGCGATCGACGAGCAAGGCAGCAAGCCCGTCAGCTCCGAGATGCTCCAGATCCATTGCCAGGAAGGCGATGTCATCCAGACCGTCGACATAGCGAAGCCTGTCGTCGAATTCAAGGCAATCGAGTATCCGGGGCCCGTCGGGCAGGCAGAAGATGTCATCGCAAATGAGATCGCCATGGCCGTCGACGATGCGACCATCCGCTATGCGTCGATCGAACAAGGACTCGCGGCCGGCGAGAAAATCCTCAGCAAGGTGCTCGACCTCGTTGGCGTCGCCACTGTCCAGCACGTCCCCGTGCAAGGCTCTGACCTGGCAAAGGTTGGCCCGCCACCTGGAGCGCACGGCATCCCGCCGACCTTCGGAGTCGATGTCCGGTGCTCGACGTGAAGCCGCATGCAGGGATGCCACCATCCGCGCCAGACGCACCACAACGCCGGCCAACGGATGGCCCGCTGCGACGAGCGCGGTCAGTCGCCGCTCATCCGGCAGCCTGCGCATCACCACGACAGGCTCGCCGACCGCGCCATCGACACCGGAAAGTGTTGCCACGCCGCGGTACACATCGGGGGCAAGGCGACGGTTGAGTTCGACCTCCCGGCGGCAGGCCTCCTCCCGCTGCGATCTGCTCCGGAAGTCCAGGAACCCCAGGTCGACCGGCTTCTTCACCTTCAGAGCGCGGTCTCCGATGAGAACCACTACCCCAGAATGGGTTTCACGTACCTCCGCGTGGCGGACAATCGGCGCCATCGGCGGCCCCCCTTCGGCTCCGTCCTGGGTCATCACCGGACCGCCCGCGCCGGAAGGGACTTCGGCACCCGCGGACCCGGACCGGACCACCGTCGGCCGACCCACCGGTAGAACTCGACGGCAAACCAGACCAGCACCGGGAAAGGCAGCACCAGGACGACCCACAATGGCAGGCCCGCTGTGCCGAAGACGCTCTGCAGGTAAGCCCGATGCAACGCACTGCTTTCGGAGACGTCTGCGCCCCAATGCCAACCCGTTCGCAGCAGAACAGCGAAGAACGCCGCCAGTACCAGCGCGGCCGCGAGCAGGCCCATGATGCCCCAGGCCCGCAGTAGCAGGCGCCGGTCGATCACGTTCTCCCGGCGCCGTGGTGGCCGCGACATCAGACCGGGTTCGGCGGGCTCGCGACCCAGCGCCAGCGCCGGCAGGGTTTCGGTGCCCAGGTCGATGGCCAGGATCTGGAGCACCGTCAGCGGCAGCGGAACCGCGCCACCGGTGAGGGCGAACACCAGGAACGGCAACGCCTCGGCCACCCACAGCAGCAGGGCCAACGGATGCGTCAGCTGTCGCGCCAGGTCCGCCGGCCGGCGGCGGCGAGGCCGAACGGACAACGCGTTCGGCCCGACGACCTGCAGCCGCCGTGCGGCCTCACGGCTCGACAGACCGGTGGGGCCGGTGCGTAGGTCCCGCTGCAGCTGGACGGGCTCTCGGGCATCGACCACCGGTTCCGCACCGGAAATTTCAGCCAGGGCCCGGGATGATGACGCTGACACGGTCCCAGCGTGTCCGTTCCCGCGGCGTCCTCACAGGGCCATCGGACCCATTCCTGCCATCCCCAGCGGGGCCGCCACGGTGACAATGCCCGGTCCCCCGGGCCTCGCGGGACCTTCGACTCTGCTGGTCGGACGATGGTGCGCGTCTACTGGCCCGTGTCGGCGAGCGCCGACGAGTCCGCTCGTGCGGCGGAGGTGGTCCGGCGCCCCTGTTTTCAGGTAGGCCGTTGTCATGACCACTCAGGAGGGCCGCGCCGGTGGGGCCGGCAAGCTGTCACCGGCCACCCGAGATTCGGACCGTCGCGACGATCAGCCTGGGACGGTGAGGCCGCCCCTGGTCATGTGGGATCCGCGGATGCTCGACTACGACCTGGGCGGGCATCATTGCCTGGATCCCTTGAGGTGGGAGTTGACCTGGCTGTTGGCGCGGAGCCTGGGCGTCATCGACGGTTTCGAGGTTGCAGTCCCGGAACCTGCCGACGCCCAGACCCTGGGTCTGGTGCACACCGCGGGTTACATCGATGCCGTGCGCCGCGCCTCGCGACCGGGGTTTGGATTCTCGGTCGGCCACGGGCTCGGAACCCCGGACAATCCGATCTTTCCCGGCATGCATGATGCCGCGGCGCTGATTGCCGGGGCATCGGCCGGAGCGGCGCGGGCGATCGCCCACCGGGAGGTCGACCGAGCGGTCAACTTCTGTGGCGGCCTGCACCATGCGATGGCCGACTGGGCCTCCGGGTTCTGTGTGTACAACGACGCGGCGCTGGGCATCGCGGTGTTGCTGGAGGAGGGCGTTCGCAGGGTGGCGTACGTGGACGTCGACGCGCATCACGGCGACGGCGTGCAGGCCGCCTTCTACGACGATCCCCGAGTGTTGACCGTGTCCATTCACGAGTCGGGCCAAACGCTGTTTCCGGGCACGGGCTGGCCATGGGAATGCGGGCGGGGCCAGGCGTGGGGCACGTCGGTCAACCTCGCGCTGCCCGCCGGCACGTCGGACGCATCCTGGCTGCGGGCGTTCCACGCCGTGGTGCCGGCAGTTGTACGGGCTTTTCGGCCCGAGGTTCTGGTCACCCAGCACGGCACGGATACCCACTGCGAGGACCCGTTGACCCACCTGGACATGACCATCGACGGCCAACGAACGTCCTACGAGGCGCTACGCGAGCTGGCCGAGACGGTCACCGGCGGTCGATGGCTGGCGCTGGGCGGTGGCGGCTATTCGTTGGTGCGGGCGGTGCCCCGCGCATGGACCCATCTCCTCGCGATCGTGTCCGGCCATGACGTCGATCCGGCCACACCACT
>DASQFG010000404.1:0-2084 GCA_035633315.1 Nakamurella sp.
ACCGGGCCGCGCGGCATCCCTGGAGCGGTAGACGATGTACGGCCGGAACAGGTATCCGATCGGCGCGCTGAAGGCATGCACGAGCCGGGTGAACGGCCACAACGCGAACAGTGCCATGCCGATGATCGCGTGGATCTGGTAGGACGCCGGCGCCTCCGCCATGGCCTCGCCGTCGGGCTGCAGGATCAGGATCGAGCGGAACCACACGGACACCGAATCCCGGTAGTTGTAGGCGTCGCCGACCGCGCCGGATCCGATCAGTGTGGTGGCCAAACCCGCGATGATGGCCAGGATCAGCACTGCGTACATCAATTTGTCGTTCCACGTAGTGGCAATGAAGACCGGGCCCTTCGTGCGGCGCCGGTACACCAGAATGGCCGCACCGCCCAGGGTGGCGATCCCGGCGATCGAGCCGAGCGCGACCGCCTGCAGGTGATACCCGTGCTCGCTCAACCCCAGCGCACTGGTCCACGACTCCGGGATCAGCAACCCGATGACGTGCCCGATGATCACCACCAGAATCCCGAAATGGAACAGCGGGCTGCCGATCCGCAGCAAGCGGCTCTCGTACAGCTGCGAGGAACGCGTGGTCCAACCGAATTTGTCGTAGCGGTACCGCCACCAGGTGCCGACCACCAGGATCGCGATCGTGACGTAGGGCACGATGTCCCAGAACAACGCCGCGGAATTCATCGGGTGCTCATCGCAGACCCGCCGGAGCGCTGTCCCGCACCGGAATCGTCGCTGGAAACGTCGCTGGGAACGGCTCGAGACCGACCGACTCCGCGGGCGGACCCTGCATGGCCAGCCGGCGGGCCTCCTGCAGGTCGGCCACCGTCGCCGGCGGCAGCGTCCGGGAGACGGCGGAGATCACCCCGGCATACGGCGACCCGGCCTTGGCCAGACCGGCGCGCAGCAGATCGATCGGGGTGCGGTGCCGGCACAGCAGCTGGTACCCCGCCGATTCGTCGATGGTCGCGGCGAATTCCAGCAGCACCGCGAGGTGGTCGGGTAGTTCGTCGGCCGGGGGCGTGACCCCGGCGGCGCGGTAGGTGTCGGCAAAGTCCAGCAAGGCCATTCCCCGATTCCTTGTATCGCCTGCGGTGTAGTACGTCAGGAAGAGCGTGCGCCGCCGGCGCCAGTCGAACGTCTCGGAGTACTCCGCGGCGGCGGTGATCAACGGCGTGGCCCGCAGGTGGTCGGCGCAGGCCAGCAGTGGGGTGCGGTCGCTGTCGGCGAGGGTATCGACCGCGGCCCGCACCGTGTCGAGCCGGGCCGGCTGGCCGTCGTCGGGGTAGGCCAGCAGCAACGACGCCGCCTGCCACACCACCCGGCGGTGGGCGGGTGGCTTCTCCCTCCGTAGCTTCATGATTCACCGGCTTTCCCGGCTGACCGGTGCTCGACTGATCGGGGGGATCCGGGCCGGGGATCGAACATCCCTGGCGGCGAACCCTTCCCGTCCCAGTTCAGCAGGTTCACCCTGGATTCACGGGATCCGCTCACACTGGCACCCTCCCCGGTCTGCCGCTCCTTGAGCGCCTGGAACGTCTCCACCGCAACCGGAACCGGCTGGCCGCTGGCCTCGCCGAACGGCCCGGACCCGTACATCCCCGGGCCCCCGTCGAAGTCCAGCGAGCATTCGGTGACGGTCTCCTCCAGCCGGTGCCCATCCGCCGCATAGGCGGTCGGGATCACATACCGCGCCTCGTATTTCGCGATGGCCAGCAGCCGGTACATCTCGTACATCAGCTCCTGGCTCATCCCCACCGACGCCGGGATGTCCGGCCGCGGCTCACGGCCCAGGGAGATGTCCCGCATGTACGAGCGCATCGCGGCCAGCTTCTTCAGCACGGCCTCCACCACAGCCGTGTCGCCGGCGGTGAACAGCCCGGCCAGATACTCGATGGGGATGCGGAGCGCTTCGATCGCTCCGAACAGGTTGTCGGAGTCCTCCCCGTCGTGCCCGTCCCGGCTGATCGCGTCGACCACCGGTGAGAGCGGCGGGACGTACCAGACCATCGGCATGGTGCGGTATTCCGGATGCAGCGGCAGCGCGATGCGGTAGGTCTTGGCCAGCGCGTAGA
>DASQFG010000405.1:0-2632 GCA_035633315.1 Nakamurella sp.
TCGCCGACGCCCCCACCGAGGTTGAACGAGTCGTACGGTGCGGCCGACACCCCGCCGCCCCGGGTGGTAACGATGCGCCGGATACGGCTCGGCGTGCCGCGGCCACTCCCGGACGCCGAAACGCCTGAGCCGGCGGACCCTTGGGTCGAGACCGGCTCAGGCATCATGGCTCCATGAAACTCCTCACCAGGGGTCACCCAGTGGTCAGCGCCTCATGAACGACGGCACGTCGACATCATCGTCGTCGACGGTGGCCGGACGCGTTCCCCGACCCGCGGGCTGATGTTGAGAGGGCACGGTGCCCGGCGGCGGGTAGTGACCGGCGGGTGCCCCAGGTGCCGCGTAGGCGGGTGCCGGGGGCCTGGCCGCCGGCGGAGGCGCCGAGGTGTACTGCGGCTGCGCGGGCTGCTGTGGACGGGCCGCCGGCTGGGCACCGTTGTACCCGCCGTTGAAGCCACCACCGGCGGCTCCGTTGAACCCGCCCGCGGCGGCCGTGGCCCGGGCGGCCCGCTGGTCGATGGTGGGCGGCAGCACAGACGGCGTCGAGTCGAAGCCGGCGGCGATGACCGTCACCCGCACCTCGTCACCGAGCGAATCGTCGATGACCGTGCCGAAGATGATGTTGGCGTCCTCGTGCGCGGCCTCCTGCACCAACGAGGCCGCCTCGTTGATCTCGAACAGACCCAGGTCGGATCCGCCCGCGATCGACAGCAGCACGCCGTGCGCGCCGTCCATCGACGCCTCCAGCAGCGGCGAGTTGATCGCCTTCTGGGCGGCCTGGACGGCACGGCCCTCGCCGCGCGCCGAGCCGATGCCCATGAGCGCGGTGCCTGCGCCGGCCATCACCGACTTCACGTCGGCGAAATCGACGTTGATCAGTCCCGGGGTGGTGATCAGGTCGGTGATGCCCTGCACACCGTTGAGCAGCACCTCGTCTGCCGACCGGAACGCATCCATCAGGGAGACGCCCATATCGCCGAGCTGCAGCAGCCGGTCGTTGGGGATGACGATGAGGGTGTCGCATTCGTTGCGGAGTTCCTTGATGCCGTTCTCGGCCTGGCCGCCGCGGCGCCTGCCCTCGAACTGGAACGGCCGGGTGACGACGCCGATGGTCAGCGCGCCGAGCTTGCGGGCGATCGAGGCGACGACCGGCGCGCCGCCGGTTCCCGTTCCACCGCCTTCCCCAGCGGTGACGAAGACCATGTCGGCACCCTTGAGCACCTCCTCGATCTCCTCGCGGTGATCCTCCGCGGCCTTGCGGCCCACATCAGGGTTGGCGCCGGCGCCGAGTCCCCTGGTCATCTCGCGTCCGACGTCCAGCTTGACGTCGGCGTCACTCATCAGCAGGGCCTGCGCGTCGGTGTTGATCGCGATGAACTCGACCCCACGCAGGCCGACCTCGATCATCCGGTTGATGGCGTTCACCCCGCCGCCGCCGATGCCGACGACCTTGATCACGGCGAGGTAGTTGTGCGGTGGCGTCATTCGCCTGTGCCTTTCTGCTCTGTCGGGGTACTGCGGGACGGTGCTGGTCCTTCTGTGCTCGTTCTCTGCTGTGCGACTTCCTTCGCAGCCCGCCCGGCGTGTCGAACTCTCAACCTCAACCGGACGGTTATAGTTATGTCAAGTGCTGCTGGGATTGAAGGTAGGTCGAGGGTTACGGCCCGACACGGAGGCGCGCCGGTGCGGCGCGCGATTTTGTCGTCGTTTCGTCAGCCGGCGTGCCCGATCACCAGGTTCGTTCCCCCGCCCCCTTCCGGCAGCGCGCACCGGCGCGCTTGCACCCTGGCCGACCCACGCCGGACAGCAGGTTCAGCGGGCTTCCTCAGTTTGGCAACTCAGTCTGGAAACTGGTTGCGCCCGTAGCGGTTCCACGACGTGACCTGCTCGACCGGCTGCCGATCGGCGGGCTTGAATTCCAGCCCCTTGGTATAGGCAACGGGCAGCAGCGCGACCTGGGTGACCTTCTCCGGGATGCCAAGGAGTTCGGCGACCGCGCGCTCGTGGGCCAGGTGCAGGGTGGTCCACGCCGAGCCGAGGCCGCGCGAGCGCAGCGCCAGGGCGAAGCTCCACACCGCCGGGAGGACGTTCCCGTAGAAGCCGGCCTGGCTCTCTCCGTCCGCCGGTCGGCCGATCACGCACGGGAGCACCAGCACCGGCACCTTGTCCATGTTCTCGGCCAGGAATAGCGCGGAGGACGACACGCGTCGTTGTTGATCGGTGCGGGCGGCGTCCAGCCCGGACTGCAGGTAGGGCAGGGCGCCGCGCCGGTAGTACTCGGCGACCTTCGCACGGAGTTCCGGATCGGTGACGACCACGAACCGCCAGTTCTGCCGGTTGCCGCCGGTGGGTGCCTGCAGGGCGAGTCGCAAGCAGTCGGCGATGATCGCTGGCTCCACCGGCCGATCGAGATCCAGCCGCTTGCGCACGGCGCGGGTGGTCGACAGGACGTAGTCGACGTCGTGCAGGTCCATTGCTCAAGCCCCATCTGACGAGTGACGCTGCGACCGATTCAGTCCGCAGCAGGAGGCTAGCTGCCATGCTCCGGGAGTGACTCTCGCGAAGTGGATGCGGCTGACCGAGATTCCGCTGCTGGTGTCCGCGATCGCCTTTCTGATCGCTTACGCGTGGG
>DASQFG010000406.1:0-5540 GCA_035633315.1 Nakamurella sp.
TACCGCGACCGGAGGTTGACGCTGGAAGATCGGGACCGTTCGCTGGTCATCGGGCACTGGCAGCGCTGGTACCCCGTTGCGCAGGCCCTGCACCGGTTGCCGTTGGCGCGCTCGTTGTTCGCCTCGCCGGCCGCGATCATGAACACGATGAGCGCCAAGATGATCGACTCGTCGCTGGCCGGCGACCAGCCGAACATCATCGAGCAGTTCAACCGGCAGGCCGAGCAGTTCGGGGTCAAGACGACGACGGTCGGCGTCACCATCGGTCACTTCTGACGCAGCGCACGCCGACCGACGGGAGCCACGCAGCCCACGCGGCTGCGATCGGATTTCCTCCTCCAACTACGGCCGGGGCCTGGACAGAATCAGGAGTCGTCGGCCGGATGCGCGACCGCACGGTTGACCGCCGAGACCACTGCCTTGAGGGATGCGGTGGTGATGGACGAGTCGATCCCGACGCCCCACACCACCTGGCCGTCGATGGCGCATTCCAGGTAGGCGGCGGCGCGGGCGTCACCGCCGGCCGAGAGCGCGTGCTCGACGTAGTCCAGCACCCTGACGTCGTACCCGGCCTGGCCGAGGGCGGCGCAGAAGGCGGCCACCGGACCGTTGCCGCCGCCCTGCACGACCTGCTCCTCGCCGCGGCTGACGATCCGGGCACTGATCCGGTCGAAGATGTCGATGTTCTCGGCGTCCTCGGGATTCTCGACCCTGGTGCGAATCAGGTGCAGCGGGCTCGACCGGTCCAGGTACTCCTCGGAGAAGATCGACCACATGGTCTTCGCGTCGACCTCGCCGCCCTCGGTGTCGGTGTGGTCCTGCACCACCCGGGAGTACTCGATCTGCAACCGGCGGGGCAGGTCGAGGCCGTGCTCGGTCTTCATGATGTAGGCAACGCCGCCCTTGCCGGACTGCGAGTTGACCCGGATGACGGCCTCGTAGGAGCGGCCGACGTCCTTGGGGTCGATCGGCAGGTACGGCACCTGCCAGGTGAACTCATCGACGGGGATGCCCGCCGCGGTGGCGTCCCGGTTCAGGTGATCGAAGCCCTTCTTGATCGCGTCCTGGTGCGAACCGGAGAAGGCCGTGTAGACCAGATCGCCACCGTAGGGATGCCGTTCCGGAACCGGCAGCTCGTTGCAGTACTCCACCGCGCGGCGGATCTCGTCGATGTCGGAGAAGTCGATCTGCGGGTCGATGCCCTGGCTGAACAGGTTCAGGCCCAGCGTGACCAGGCAGACGTTGCCGGTTCGCTCGCCGTTGCCGAACAGGCAGCCCTCGATGCGGTCGGCGCCGGCCAGGTAGCCCAGCTCGGCCGCCGCGACGGCGGTACCGCGGTCGTTGTGCGGATGCAGCGACAGCACGATCGCGTTGCGGCGTTCCAGGTTTCGGTGCATCCACTCGATGGAATCGGCGTAGACGTTGGGGGTGGCCATCTCCACCGTCGCCGGCAGGTTGACCACCATCGGGTTCTCCTCCGTCGGCTGCCACACCGCGGAGACAGAATTGCAGACCTCGACCGCGAACTCGAGTTCGGTGGCCGTGTAGGACTCGGGCGAGTACTCGAATCGCCAGTCGGTGTCCGGGTACTTCTCGGCCCACCGGGACACTTCCTCGGCGCCGTCGGTGGCGATCCGGGTGATGCCCTTGCGGTCCAGCCCGAACACCACCCGGCGTTGCAAGGCGGAAGTGGAGTTGTACAGGTGGACCAGCGCGGCCGGCGCGCCCTCCACGGACTCGAAGGTGCGGGCGATCAGCTCGGGCCGGGCCTGCGTCAGCACCTGGATGCGGACATCGGCGGGGATCAGGTCCTGCTCGATGATCTCCCGGACGAAATCGAAATCGGTCTGGCTCGCGGCGGGAAACCCGACCTCGATCTCCTTGTAGCCCATGGCCACCAACAGGTCGAACATCCGCCGCTTACGGGCGGGGGTCATCGGGTCGATCAGTGCCTGGTTGCCGTCGCGCAGGTCCACCGCGCACCACTGCGGTGCCTTGGTGATGACCGTGGACGGCCAACTGCGGTCGGGCAGGTCGATCGGGGTGAACGGGGTGTAGCGGCCGGTCGGCATGGAGGTGCCGCGCTGCCGGTTGAAGACGGCTTGGCCGGGCGGGATGTCGCCGACGGGGGTGCGCACTCGGGAAGGGGTGGGGTTGCCCATGGTTTGGTGTCCTTGTGGGGTGGTGCCCAGCCGGAATGCTCGCGCACAGCTGGGCGAGGAGGATGACCGGCAGCACGACAACCCGCGACGGAGGAGCCAGTCTCGGCGATCAGGCTCCGTCGCGGCGGCGAAGGAGCAGGCCGGTCGTCACGAAGACGCCGGGCGCTGCGGTGCGCACCACGGCTGGAACTCTACTACCGCCCGTCGGGCGTGGTGCAACCGTCGCCCGGCCGTGGTCCTCCGCCGTGCTGCGGGTCGAAGTCCCGTGCCGCCGGTCAGTAGCCGGCGCGTGTGACGATCTGGGTTCCGCCCTGATTGCTGGCCGCCACACAACCCCAGATGATCGACGCGATCCAGACCATCGGGCCAAAGGCCAGCCAGCCGAATCCGAGGGTGACGAAGCCGACCAGCGTCCCGCCGAAAATCGCGACCAGGATCATGATCAGCGCTCCGGTCACGGTTGAATACAACATGCCGAGCGGGCCGAAAAGGAACGTCAGCAGAAAGGCCACTCCGACCGACTTGGCGGGGCGCACGTTGACCACGGTGGTGGCCCCGTACGGAGTGGCGACCTGCGCGTAACCGGCCATCGTGTAGTTGCTGTCGTAGCCGGGCGGAACCGCGGACGCCGGCCCCGCTGCCGGGAGCCGGCGCGGTGTGCACGGTCCAGGATGCGCCGTCCCACCATCGCGGCACTGGGGAGCCGGAGGGATCGGCGTACCAGCCCGGCGGGACCGGCGGTGCCGCGGAATCCCTGGTGGGTGGCAGGGGTGGCAGGGGTGGCAGTGCCGGGCCCTGCTGCGGAAAACCACCCGAATACCCCTGGGCATAGCGGCTCTTCCGAGTTAACAGGGTTTCAGGGTTCTGGCTGGCGCCCGGTGTGATGCGCGGGTGCAGGCGAAGCGTATCCGGCGTTTCTGGTTTCCTGTGTTCCTGAAGCCCGAAGGCGATCCTTCCGACAATGGAGCCATCGCTGAGGGGCGTAGCCGCGATGGAGTTGACGATCCTGTTGTAGCCCTCGGTGCGGCCGTTGCTGATGCCGGTCATCAGGCCCTCGATGACGGAGGGCTGCCAGGCGTTCACGGTCCACGCCAGGCGGCGGAGGTGGGCGATTTCGGAGTCCGCGCAGTGCGTGTAGAAGTCAGTCAAGCGCTGCCAGATCAGGCTCCGGTCCGGTCCTCCGGCGCGGGCCAGGGCGAGCAGGTTGCGGAGCAGTTCCTTTGCCTGCCAGCATTTCTCCAGGCCACCGGACGGGTCGGCGGTGCGCATCGCGTCGTGCAGCTTCGCTGCCTCCTCGGCGGTGAGGGTCTCGCCGGCGCGCAGCAGCCGGTTCCGCTGCGCCCATTCCGGGTCGGCCTTGCGGCCGCGTCGGCCGCGGGTGGCCCAGGTCAGTTCCCGCCGGTACTCGGTGAGGGCCTGGTTCGCGAGCTGCACCAGGTGGAAACGATCGACCACGACCATCGCGTGCGGCAGCGCAATCCGGGCGGCGCGGGCGTACGTCGCGGACGTGTCCATCGACACGTGGGTGATCGCCGCCCGCCACGCGGGGTCCTGTTCTTCCAGCCACGCGATCACCGCGGCCGAGTTGCGGCCGTTGACCTGCGCGAACAGGCCGCCGGTGCCGTCCAGGTCGACCAGGCCGGTATCGAACCGGTCGACCCACACCTTCACCCCGGTCGACGTCACGACCTCGTACCGGCCCTTCCCCCGGCGGGTCTCATCCAGTCCCAGCACCCGCACCGGCGGCGGCGCGTCGGGCAGCACCTCGTCGGCGTAGGCGACGAACGCGTCGTGCGCGATGTTCCAGTCCATCCCGCACTCGGCGGCCACACCGGACACCGGACGGCAGTGATCGCCGATCGACACCGCGGCTGCCCGGCGGGCCCTGGTGGTGATCCTGGCCCGCGCCGGGATGTCCCTCGGGCAGCGACTCGGTGAACACCTGCCGGTCACACTCCGGCACCCGACAACGCCACTTCCGCTTGTGCCACAACAACACTGGCCGATCCGGTCCGATCCGCACATCCCGCGGACGGGTCGTCACCCGCTCCTTCGGCGAGGACGACTGCTGCCGGCACGCCGGGCACCAACCCGCCAACTCGGGGTCCGTCGAGCAGTGCACCACCCGCCGGCCCGCGTCGTCGATCAGCACCCGATCGACGATCAATCCGTCGATCCCCAACAGCAGCGAACCACCCTGGTCCCTGGTCCCTGGTCCATGGCTCGTGGTCCTTCGGTCTGATTGCGTGAGAACAACCAGTTTCGAAGGCCACGGGCCCCTCACCTCACCGACACGCCGCCGCGCGGATCAGGCCCCGAGCCCTACCAAGTCCGAAGAACCGGCATAGCCGGGCGAATTCGCTCGTGAATCCGCGGGCGAATCCCACTGGGAATAGTGAGCGGGAAACCCCGGTGACGCTTCGCCAGGACCGGTCGTCATGTCTGCCCCCAGATGAGTCCGTATCCCCGAGCCACCTGACGATAACCAGCGGCGCACGACAGCGCGGACGTTGAGGTGATCCGATGACAGGCGCAGCCCGGTGAGCAGTCAGATCAGACCGCTTGGTGCCTGCGCACCTGCGGCCGGCGTTGTTCATTGGCGGCCGTGCAACCCCAGATGATGGAGATGATCCAGACCAGCGGAACCCACACCAGCACCCCGATACCCAGGGTGACCAAGAAAACGACAGCGGCACCGACGAACAGCGCGCCCGTCATGATCAAGGCGCCGTTGATCGTCGAATAGAACATTCCCAGCGGCCCGAAGAACAACGTCAGCAGGAATGCGACGCCGACCGATTTCGGCTCCTGGACGGTCGCGATGGTGCCGGCGTCATGGTGGGCCTCGACCGGGGCGTAGCCGTGCACCGTGTAATGGCTGTCCGGCGCCGGAGGTGCCGTTCCCGGGGACACCGGCACCTCGTGGCCCGGCGCGACATGGGCGGTCCAGGCCGCACCGTCCCACCACCGCGGCACTCCGGATCCGCTCGGATCGGCGTACCAGCCGGGCGCGACAGCCGTCGCGGGGGAATCACTGGCCGGACGGTCCTGCAGGTCAGTCGGGGGATTCAGATCTGTGGGGTCGCTCGGCCCAGTGGTCATTTTCTGCCCCCAATGAGTGGCGAATATCGACCTGGATGCCACGATACCGCCGACCGACATCACCGGCAGCCGATGTCGCTACGAAAAGGCCACGTCAGGCCGGGAAGGTGGCGAATCAGACAAGGCCAACCCGGAAATGAGCGGACGTCTCAGGACCTGGTGTCTCAGGACCTCTCAGGACCTCTGAGGACCTGGTGTCTCAGGACCTGGTGGCGTGCGGCGGTATCGTGGCATCCAGGTCGATATTCGCCACTCATTGGGGGCAGAAAATGACCA
>DASQFG010000407.1:0-1615 GCA_035633315.1 Nakamurella sp.
ACGAGCGTCTTCCCCCACCCCGGCCCCGCGCTCACCAGGGTCAGCGGTCCGCCGACGCCCGCGTCGAGCAATTTCTCCAGCCGGCGGCGTCGCAGGTAGCCGCGGGGAATCGTCGGCGGCACCATCTTGGTGCCGAGCAGCCCCCACCCCGAGTGGCCGCCGGTTGGGCTGCCCACCTGACCTCCGACTCGCCGGTGTCCCGCCGGGCCGCTCTCGGACCCGGCACCAACTGTAAAGCCTGGCAAAGCCGAGGAGAGCCGATTGGGTGACCGCGCCGCGGGGTAGTCGATAGCTGACGGCACGCATATCCGATCGGGGTGATGCGCGGCGACCGGCCAGGCGGCGAAGCTGAACCCCTCGGGCTGGATGGAGGGCGCACAGGTGGCAGCGCGATCGTACGAGATTCGCGTCCGGGGGCATGTCCCCCCGGAGGAGCTCGAGGAGGTCGAGAATCTGCGCGCGACAATCGAACCCGCGGAGACCGTGTTGCGGGGATGCGTGCCCGATCAGGCAGCGCTGCACGGCATCCTGACCCGGTTGCACAGCCTGGGTCTGGAACTGCTGGAGGTTCGGCGGGTTCCGGCACCGGACGAGTGGCGGCGGCGGGAAGGCGGATGAGATCCGATGGCCGCTGAGATGTTCGAGTTCGTCGTCCTCGGCGTTTTGGGCCCGCACCTGCGGTCCATGCTGGCCGATCTGGACATCGACGACCGGCCCAGTGAGACCGTCCTGTTCCTGCGGGACTCCGACGAGTCGGTGCTGCTGTCGTTGCTGGCTAGGATCGCCGCAGACGACCTCGAGGTCCAGGCAATTCGGTGCGTGACGGCGGGCTGACGACGGCAGGGTCCGGCCCAGGGGACGACTACGCCATCTACAGCGGCTCGGCGACCGTGCTGGCCGCCGCGCTGGCCCCTGGCGGCTGGGCCGGCATCATCACGATCTTCGCCGTGTTCGCGACGTCCTGCCTGCTGCGGCCACTCGGCTCGCTGGTCGCCGGTGCCAGGGCCGACAGGCTGGGACGCCGGCGAACGCTGGCCACGATGATCCTGATGATGGCAGCGGCGACGGTCGCGATCGGCCTGGCCATCGGTCTCGGGACGACCGCGGCGGTGGCCGCCCTGGTGGACACAGCGACACTGCACTCCTGGGCGTGGCGGGTGCCCTTCCTGCTGGCGATCCCACTGGGCCTGGTGGGTCTGTATTTCCGCACGAGTGGGGCCGAGACGCCCGACTTCCATCACGACCCAGGCCGCGATTCCCGTGCTGATTCCGGACCCACGCCATTTCCAAGGTACAGCGCCGCGTTCAACATCTGGTTCGTGTTCGTGCCCAGGTACGTGACCACCACGGGCCACAATTCGCTGGCCGTGTCGCTGGCGTGCGCGATGGTCGGACTGGTGTCGACGGCGATCGCCGCGCCGTTCTTCGGTCGGTTGTCCGACCGAATCGGCCGCCGCCCCGTCCTGGTCGGCGGATGCAGCGTGCTGGTCGTTGCCGGCATCCCGGTCTACCTGTGGGCGGTCAGCGGTTCGGCGGCCGCGCTGCTGGTCGGCAATGTCATCGTCGGCGTCACGGTCGCGGCCTTCGTCCTGCCGTCGTACCTGGCCGAACAGTT
>DASQFG010000408.1:0-4283 GCA_035633315.1 Nakamurella sp.
CGCAACCGTTCGAACGCGTCGTCGACGGCAGCCTGGACGGCTGGGTGCTGGGCGTCGCCGAGGTAGCCCATGGAGGCCGCCAGATCGTTGGGGCCGATGAACAGTCCGTCCACCCCCGGTACTGCCGCGATGGTCTCGAGATTGCGCACAGCCTGCGGGGTCTCGATCTGGACCAGGATGCAGATCTGCTCATCCGCGGTCCGCAGGTAGTCCGCGCTCTGCCCGTACTGCGCCGCCCGGGATCCGCTGGACACCCCGCGCACCCCGGCCGGGGGATATCTGGCGTAGCTCACCGCGGTAGCCGCCTCCTGCGCCGTCTGCACGTTGGGGATCAGCAGGGTCTGCGCGCCCGCGTCGAGCAAGCGCTTGATCAGCACCATGTCCGACCACGCCGGGCGCACGATGACGCTGACCTCGTGCCCTTGCAGGGCGTGCAGCTGGGCGACGACATCGCCCATCTCGCCTGGCGAATGCTCGGTGTCGATCAGGATCCAGTCGAACCCGCAGCCGGCGAGGAGTTCGGCCAGCGCCGGGCTGTTCAATGTGGCGAACAGCCCGATCTGCTGACTGCGGAGCCGATCCTTGAACGCATTTCTCGGGGCAGCCATCACGCCTCCATCGACAAGATCATCGTCATCGACACGATCTGCTTCATTCGGTCCGACACGGTCCGGTGGAATCCCGGATCCGCAACTGGGTCGGCAGGTTGACCTGTGGGTTCGGCCGGTTCGCGATTCCCAGCAGGAGATCGATCAGCGTCCGACCGGCATCCTCCACCGGCCCCGTCACCGTGGTCAGCGGCGGGTGGCAGAAGTCGGAGCCGAAGATGTCGTCGTACCCGACCACGCTCATCTCACCGGGCACGTCGACGCCTCGGCGCTCCAGGCGCTGCAACGCTCCGATCGCGAGCAGGTCGTTGAATGCGATCATGGCGCTCACCCCGCTGCCGAGCCCGACGTCGGCCGCGGCGAAGCCCTGTTCCAGGGTGGGGAGAAACGGCCCGTGCCGGACGATCTCGACACCCGAAGCGTCGGACGCGGCGGACAGCGCCCGCCACCGCGCGTCGTCGGTCCACGATTCCCGCGGCCCGGCCAGGTACGCGATCCGGCGGTGTCCGAGCGCGGCCAGGTGGTCGATGATCTGCCGGCTGCCGCCGACCGAATCCATCACCACGCTCGGCAGCCCGATCACCTCCCGGTTGAACAGCACGAGGGGCCGCTGGTCGGCGAGCTCGCGCAGCCGCTGCTCCGCAAGCCGGCTCCCGGACAGCACCAGGCCGTCCACGCTGGACAGCATCCGGTCGGCGTGCGCGGACTCCAGTTCCGGACTCTGCTGGGAGTCCCCGAGCACCAGCGTGTAACCGGCCGCTCTGGCCTGCGCCTCGGCGCCGCGGATCAGACCGAGGTTGTACGGGTTGGTGACGTCGTGCACGAGCATCGCCAGCATCTGGGTCCGTGCGCCGGCCCGCGGCGACTGGTAGCCCAGTTTCCTGGCGACCGTGAGGACATGATCACGGGTGGATCGGCTGACCCGGTCGGGGTTGGACAGCGCCCGGGAGACGGTCGACACGGCCACGTCGGCTTCCCGTGCGACGTCGTGCAGGGTCACCATCCCGGTCAGCCCCTCCGCCCGCTGGTCACAGGCCCGCCCGCGGTTGCCGCCCTGTGACTGATGTCCCAGATCGTAGCAACGTCTGGCAAAGGATAGCAATTGTTTGCCACACTGTTGCCGGACGACCCATGAGTTCACCGGCGGGAGGAACGAAACGTTGACAGCGACCGAGGGCGCGCCGATGGCGCGACCCGGACTGGCCTGGACCGTGTTGGGTGTCGGCGTCATCGCCTACGTGCTCACCGTGATGCAGCGGACGTCGCTCGGCGTCGCCGGGCTGGATGCCGCGCAGCGGTTCGAGGTCACCCCGGTGCGCTGTCTGCCTTCGTCTTCATTCAGGTCGCGGTCTGCGTCGTGGCGCTCATCCCGGCCGGCCAGCTCGTCGACCGAGACGGCGCGCGGGTGATGCTGGTGATCAGGACAAGCGACTTCCGCTGAGCGGGAACGCCGGACCCATTTCCAGCCGGCGTCGCCCCCCAGGCCGATCATGGTGGGTGTGAGCGTGCAGAAGGCGATAGACCTCAACGGCAGCGGCGAGACGATTCAGGACGCGGTGTCGGAGGCGCTGGACCGAGCGCGGCTGTCCGTGGAGGGCATCACCTCGTTCGAGGTACAACGTATCTCCGGGGTGGTCGGGGAGTCGTCCACCACCTATCAGGTCGAGATCAAGGTCTGGTTCACGCTTCTGGAGCGAATGCACGGATGAGCGCGCCCAACCTGATCGAGTCAGATGCCATTCCGGGCGTGACCCGAGTGGCGCTGCCGATCGGCGTGAACGCGATCGAGAGCGTGAACATGTACGTCCTGGCCGACGGCGACAAGGTCACCGTCGTCGATTGCGGGGTATGGCGGCCGGACCTTCCGGACGGCGGCCTGGCGTCCATGGAGGCCGGGCTGGAGGGCGCCGGCTACGCGCTGGCCGACGTGTCCAGGGTTATCGTCACGCACGCGCACATCGATCACTACGGGCTGGCCGGGCGGGTCATGGAACTGACCGGCGCCGACCTGTCCATGCATGCCATGACGGACCTGGACTGCGAAAAGTACCGGCACCCGGACACCGCGCGGGCCCGACGCCGGGACACCTACGCCGACCACGGCATTCGCGAGGACGAACGCGCCGACCTGGCCGACCACCTCACCCGCTGGATGCCCTACCTGCACTCCGTGGTGGAGGCCTCCACCCGGCTGCGCGGCGCGGAACAGCTCCAGATCGGTGGGGACAATTGGGAAGTCATCCACACGCCAGGGCATTCCCTCGGCCACGTCTGCCTGTACTCGCCCGGCCGAGCCCTGCTGCTCTCGGGTGATCACCTGCTGCCCGGCATCACCCCTCCGGTGACCTTCGAGCGCGGTTTCGACGCCGACCCGATGCGCAGCTACCTGCACTCGCTGGAGCTGATCAGGGATCGCCGGCCGGAACTGGTCTATCCCGGGCACGGCCGGCCGTTCGGTGACGCGGTCAGCCGCATCCAGGCGATCATGCGGAACAAGGTCCGCCGGCTGGACCGGATCCGCCGAGCGATCCAGGACGGGCCGTGCACGGTGGGGGCGCTGACCGACCGACTCGTCGCCGGTGCCCTGCTCGCGCACCAGCGGCAGCTCGCGATCAACGAGACCCTGGCGCACATCGCCTACCTGCGCTGGTCGGGTTTGATCGAGCGCCGAATCCGTCCGGACGGCGTTTACGAGTGGTACAGCACCAGCGACGCGCCGCTGGACGTCGCCGCTGTGATCGCCCGCTGACCTGCGCCGGGCGGGAACTCCACGGCACTCCCACTGAGCAGGAAACCGCCCTCAGCAGGCCCGACGCCGGCATCGCCGGTGCTTGACTCGGCCAGCGAGATCACCCGTGACGAAAGCCGGTCTTCATCGTCGGCGCCCTGAGTTCGGGGGCGACGTGATTCCTGTACCTGTACTCCATCGGTCAAGGAAACGTCATCATGACCGTGGTCATGGCGATCATCATGTGGGGGATTCTGTACCAGGGCTACAACGCGGTCTTCCCCGCGCTCTACCTGGAACTGTTCCCAACCCGGACGCGTGTCTCCGCGTTCGCCATCTCCCAGAACATCGGTACGGCGTTGACGGGCCTCGTCCCGACCATCTACGCATTGGTGGCGCCGCCTGGTTCGGGTGCGGCGCACGTCGCGCTGGTCGTCGGCAGCATCACCTTCGCCGTGACGATTCTCTGCTCGCTGCCGCCCTGTCCGCCCCCGAGACGTACCGCGTCCACATGAACGACCTCGGAGTGCCGGGCGCACAACCGGTACCCAAGGACGAGTACGAGCGCATCCGTGCCGAGTCGATGGCGAACACGTCGAGCTGAAGTATCGACGTTTGCAGGGAAGATTAGTTGAGGAACCGGCCGATCGACGGGGTCGACCGGCCGGTTCCTGTTCCGTCCAAATCCGCGCCCGCTCATCGAAGGAAGACCCATGACATCGATCACCGTGCTCAACGGGCCCAACCTGAACACCCTCGGTACTCGTAGGCCCGAGGTGTACGGCCGTACCACGCTCGCCGACGTCGAGACGATGTGCGCCCAGGAGGCCGAAAAACTGGGACTCGAACTCAAATTTCACCAGTCCAACTACGAGGGCCAGCTGATCGACTGGATCCATGAGCTTGGACCCGCCTTCAAGAAGGGCGAATCGATCGGGGCGGTCTAC
>DASQFG010000409.1:0-14525 GCA_035633315.1 Nakamurella sp.
CCAGATCACATTCGGGATCGGGATGGTGCAGGTTGGCAGTCGGCGGCACCACGCCGTACTCGATGGCCAGCGCGCAGGCCGCCACCTCGATCGAGCCGATCGCCCCCAGCGAATGGCCGACCATTGACTTGATGGAGCTGACCGGGGTCCGGTAGGCGTGCTCGCCGAGAGACCGCTTGAACGCAGCGGTCTCGTGCCGGTCATTCTGCTTCGTGCCCGACCCGTGCGCGTTGATGTAGTCGACCGCCGTCGGGTCGATCCGGGACTGATCGAGCGCCTGTCGGATCGCCTCGGCCATCTCGCGCCCGTCGGTTTTCAGCCCCGTCATGTGATAGGCGTTGGAACGCGTTGCGTACCCGGTGATCTCGGCATAGATGTGCGCACCCCGCCGGCGGGCGTGGTCGTAGTTCTCCAGCACCAGCATCGCCGCACCCTCGGCCAGCACGAATCCGCTCCGGGTCAGGTCGAAGGGCCGGGACGCGGCGGCGGGATCGCTGTTGTTCGGGGTGGTCGCCTTGATGGCGTCGAAGCACGCCACCGCGATCGGTGAGATCGGTGCATCGGTGGCACCGGCGACCACGATGTCCGCCGTCCCGTCGGCGATGAGTTGACGGGCGTACCCGACCGAGTCAAGGCCCGATGTGCAACCCGAGGAGACGATGCCGGTGGGGCCTTCGGCGCCCACCGCCCAGGCCACCTCGGCGGCGATGCTGCCAGGGGTCAGGTAGTCGTACAGATGGGCGGAGGCATAGGCGGGATCGACGAGCCAGTCCCGGCCGCCGTCGGAGAGCACCAGGTACTCCCGTTCCAGGCTGGTGGTGGCGCCGACGGCGCTGCCCACGCTGACCGCCACCCGGGTCGGGTCCAGCTGGTCGAACGCCAACCCGCTGTCCTGCATGCTCTCTCGGGCCGAGATCACGGCGAGCATGGCGGCCCGGTCCATCCGCCGGATTTCCCGTTCGGTCAGACCCGCAGCGGCAGGATCGAAGTCGCATTCCGCGGCCACCTGGGAACGGAACGGCGACGGGTCGAAGAAGCTGATCCGCCGGGTCGCGGTGCGGCCCGCGGTGAGCAGATCCCAGAAGTTCTTGCTGCCGTTTCCGCCGGGCGCGAGGACTCCGATACCCGTGATCACAACTCGGGACGTCATCATTTCCTCCACAGGGGGCGCGGTTCCTGCTGCACGCCAAAGGTTTCATCGAGGTTCACCAGTCGAGGATGCGGGCGGTGACTTGAAGGCGGCTCGAATCTCAATCGGTCGCGCCCTTCGATCTGTTTGTCGATCTGTTTGTCGACCTGTCTGTGTCGGTGTCCCTTTTCGGTCGATCGCCGGAACGCATTCCGAGCAACCATCGAGTGCAGGTCGAGCGGCGTGCCGCACGGTGGCCGGATGTCCGCTGCCGACGATGTGACGATTGACGCTCACCGCCCCGTCCTGCTGCTGCTCGCCGGACAGGGCGCACAGCGGCCGGGGATGGGCGTGGGTTTGTACGACGTCGAACCGACCTTCACCGCGGCGGTCGACGAGCTGTTCGCGCTGATGGGCACGGAGGGCAGGCGGGTGCGCAGCGATTGGCTGAGCGCGGAGCCCGCCGTGTCGATCGACGACGCGTCCCGGGCGCAGCCGTTGCTGTTCGCGATGAACTACGCGTTGGGCCTGACGCTGGCCGCTCGCGGTGTGCGACCGGGGCTGCTCCTCGGGCACAGCATCGGCGAGCTCGCGGCGGCGTGCCTGGCAGGAGTGTTCGACCTGCGGCACGCCGCGGGCATCCTGCTGGCCCGGTCCGAGGCGATGGCGCAGACTCCGCCGGGCGGGATGCTGGCGGTGGCGAGCTCACCGGCCGAGCTGGGCGGGCTGCTCGGCGCCGCGCTGGACCAGGCGGGCGATGCCGGCGAGGTGGTGATCGCGGCGCACAACGCGCCCCGGCAGACGGTCCTGGCCGGCCCTGATCTCCCGCTGGAGCGGGTACGACGGCGGCTGGTGGACGCCGGCGTGATCTGCCGCCCGGTGCCGGCCCGGCAGCCGTTCCACAGCCCGGCCGCTGGTTCGGCGGTGCCGATCCTGGCGGGCGCCCTTGCGCAGCAGGCACTTCGGCCACCGCGCACGCCGATTCAATCGACCCGCACCGGGGTCGGGGTCACCCCGGGCGAGGCCATCCGGCCGGAATTCTGGGCCGAGCAGATCGCTGCTCCGGTGCTGTTCTGGCCGGCTCTGGACAGGGCCCTGAATCAGGCGGAGTGGACGCTGGTCGCGGCCGGACCCGCGGGCGAGCTGGCGGTCGTGGCGCGACGGCACCCGGCCGTGCGGGCCGGGCGGACGGTGATCGCGCACGTGCCGGTCCCTGGGCCCGGGGAATCCGCCGAACACTGGGACCGGGCGGTGCAGGCACTGGCGCAGCGGACGGCAGCCTGAGTCCAGGCCTCGACGTCAAGGCCCCAACGTCAAGGCCCCAACGTCAAGGCCAGACCCTGCAGACGGCTCCGCGGGCGGCTGATCGGGGTGATCAGCCGCCCGCGGGTCGCGCAGACAGGTCCTCAGGCTTCGTCGTCGACCACTGCAACGACCCGGGTCCACCCCGCCCCGGCGCCGGCGATCGACACCGGGAAGCAGCAGATGGTGAAATCGGTGGCCCGGGGCAGCGCGCCGAGGTTGGCGAGCTTCTCCAACTGCAGGTATTCGTTGGTGCGTCCGTAGATGTGGGCCGGCCACAGGACCTCTTTGTCGCCGGTGCGCCGGTACTCACCGATCATCGTGGCAGCCGGACGGTCCAGCCCCCAGGCGTCGATCCCGATCACCCGGATGCCCTGCTCCACCAGGAAGGCGGTGCCCTTGCCGGTCAGGCCAGGGAAGCTGGTCAGGTAGTCCGCCGAGCCCCACAACGCGTCCGCGCCGGTCCACAGCAGCACGATGTCACCGGGACGGAGCTCGCTCCCCGCGGCCGCCGTCGCGTCGATCAGGTGATCCACGGTGATGCCCTCGCCCGGCGGAACATGCCGCACATCCAGCCGCACTCCGCGTCCCATGCACCATTCCAGCGGCACCTGGTCGATGCTCTTCGCGGGCGTCCCGCCGCTGATCGGTCCGTAGTGCAGTGGCGCATCCATGTGGGTGCCGGTGTGCGTGGTCAGCGTCACCGTCTCGTTCGAGATCGCCATGCCACCGGGAAAATCGTCCGGACCGAGGCCGAGAACCGTTGCGCCGGTGCGGTGATCGAGCAGCTCGATGACGACCGGGGTTGCCTCGCTGGGCGTCGACCGGGTCGCCACGCTGAGGTCGATCAACCTGGTCATGACGCCGGTGCCAGCGACGCCGCCGCATCCGAACCCGCGCCCCGCTCGGCGGCCAGTTCGGCGGCCTGCTTGACGGCGTCGAGGTCGGCGACGCTGTTCCGTTCGACGGCGGCGCACAGCAGCCGGTCTGCCTCTGCCGGCTCGAAACGGCCGGCCACCTTTCCGTCGACCGCCGCCCGCACCTCGAAGTCGTGGGTCAGCACCAGTTCGGTCAGACCGTCCGGCCCGGCCGACGCCCGCCATTCACCGCCCATGCTGCCCACGATCGGCGCCGTCTCCAGCTGGCGGTAGGCGATGACCTGCCGGTCGGCGTCGATGTCCCGGCGGGAGGTCCACGAGTTCAGTTCACCGTTGACCAGCACGAAAAGCCTTGCGATCTGGTAGTTGTCGCCTTCTTCCAACAGATCGACGCGTTGGGTGGGCGGGAAGATGTCGGCGTAGCTCTCGACGTCGAGCAGGACGCGCCACACCACATCGATGGGCGCGTTGACGGTCACGGAGTGCTCTTCGTGATGCATGGGTACTTCCTCCAGACGGAACGGGGGTGCAGCGGATGCGGATGGCAGGTTCTCCGGGTCAGGCCGCTTCCGCGAACGGGTGGAGTTCCTCGTGGTTGGCGTAGGCGGCCTCGAAGTGCACCCGCCCCTTCCAGTCCGTCACGAAGTCGAACACCGCCGGGAGCTGGGAGAAGCGGTCCAGGGTTGCCAGGTCCTTGCAGCTGAACTGGACGATCGAGTCGGCGGTCATGCCGCGGGCGCCCTTGTCGGCGCCGAGCCACAGATGCGGTTGCAGATCGAAGCCCTCGGTCAAACCCGTCCCCAGGACCAGTTCCCGCATCTCGGTGAAGAACTGCTTCTTCTCCTCTTCGGAGACGGTCTCGGGGAAGCGGTAGATCAGGGTGTGCACGATCATCTCTGGGGTTCCTTTCGGTGAGGCCGCATCGGGTGATCCGGCCGGTGGTGATCTCATGGTCGGGTTCTCGGCTCGAACGCGCCTTGAACCTCGTTGGAGCGCAACGGAGTTCGCTGCTGGGTCAGTGCCCGCGTGGGTCGGTCTGCGTGGTCCGTCAACGGGTCGGGCCCGGGCCAGGTTCAGCCCTCCGCGACCACGACGGCGATGGCCGTGCCGCCGTCGTGGCTGAGCGACAGGTGCCAGGTGGTGATGCCAAGGAAGCGGGCGCGCAGGGCCAGCGGGCCGCCGACAGTCAAGGTCGGGCGGCCCGACGGCGCGGTGCCGACTTCGATGTCGGTCAACCGCCACCCGGCGTCGGCGTGCTCGAGCACCTTGGCCACGGCCTCCTTGGCGGCGAACCGGGCGGCCAGCGAAGCCGCGGTCCGCCGGTGTCCGGAACGGGTGGTCAATTCTCCTGCGGTGAAGAGTTTCCGGGCCAGCAGCGGGGTGCGTTGCAGGGCCGCGCCCACCCGCGCGATGTCGGCCACATCGACCCCGACCCCGCGCACGCTCATGACGCGATCTCGGTGGGTTCGCTGGCCGGAGCGAGCGCGGAAGCCTGCGCCGCGTCCGCCGTGCGCCGCGCCCCCTCGAGCCGGCGGAACCCACGATCGAAATAGACCATCGGATGTCCGGGCTCGGTCCGCAGCCGGTAGACCTGGCCCATCAGGATCATGTGGTCGCCGGCGTCGTGTCGGCTGGTGGCCTCGCACTCGAAGACCGAGAGCGCACCGTCGACCGCGGGCAGGCCGTCCGGTGTGGTGGTCAGCTGGCCCACCCCGAACTTGTCGGCGAGGCTACGGCTGAAGCGGTCGGCGACGTCGCGGTGTTGGTCGGCGAGCACGCTGACCACGAACCGCGGGCAGGAGTGGAAGGCCTCGAAGGACATGGCCGATCTGGCGATACACACCAGGACCAGCGGCGGCTCCATCGACACCGGGATGAACGAGCTGGCGGTGAAACCGAATCGATCGCCGCGGCGGTCCGTCGTGGTGACGACAGTGACTCCGGACGCCAACTGCCGCATGGCTTCCCGGTAGGTCTCCGGCTGCACGCCGTCCGGTGAGCCCTCCCCGCCGACAGCGTTCACGGTCGGACTCACGGGACTCACTGCCGTCCGCACCGGGCGAAGCCCGCCCCCGCGGATCCGCGCCGGTGCGGCCGGGCTCGCCGGCAAGGTCGCCGGGGCCGACGGCGCACCTTGCTCGTACTGTGCGCACTGCCCGGTGGCGGGCGCGGGCGGAAGCGCGACGACCTGCCCGGCGTAGTTCATCCCGGCGCCGAACCCCATCAGCAGGGCTGCCCCCCCGGGGTTGGCCGCACCCGAGCACAGCAGTTGTTCCATCGCCAGCGGAATGGAGGCGGCGGAGGTGTTTCCGGAGGACTCGATGTCACGGGCGACGGCGACCTGCTCCGGCAGGCCCAGCCTGGTGGCGAGCAGCTCGATCATCCGCAGGTTGGCCTGGTGCGGGATGAACGCTGCGAGGTCGGACGGTTCCAGCCCCGCGCGCTGCAGCACCAGCCGCGCGGCAGGCACCACCGCGGCCAGCGCCCATCGAAAGACTCGCCGGCCGTCCATCTTCATCACCGGCGGGGTGAGCGTCGGGTCCGCCCGGAACTGTTCCCAGGTGCTGCTCATCCGAAGGGCGTCCAGGCTGTGATGGTCGGCGCCGCGCACGACGGCGCTGATGCCGGGCTCCTCCGACCGACCGACCACCACGGCACCTGCCCCGTCGGCGAACAGGAACGCGACCTCACGGTCCGTGCGGTCCACGATGTCGCTCATCCGCTCCACCCCGATCACCAGGACGTAGCGGGCACCGCCCGTACGGACCGTGTCGCTGGCCACGGCAAGGGCATGGCAGAAGCCCGCGCAGGCCGCTGAGACGTCGAAACCGCCGGAATTCACCGCACCGAGGCCGACTGCCACCGAAATGGCCAGCGGGGGAGTCTGCACCAGGTTCGACATGCTCGCCACGATGACGCCGTCCAACTCGTCGGCATCGATCCCGGCGTGTTCCAGTGCTCTGCGGCCGGCGACGATCGCCATTGCGGACAGCGTTTCGTCCTGGCCGGCGAATCGGCGGCTGCGAATACCCGAGCGGGTGGTGATCCATTCGTCGGACGACAGGATCCACTCGCACACCTCGGAGTTCGCTACTTCCCGGCGCGGACGGTACGTCCCGAGCCCGACTATGCGGCTGTTGGTGAATTCGGCGTTCCTGATCGACAGACTCATCGGGCCCTCCCTGACTGTAATCGGCGCGACGCAGTTCTGAAGAGAATGAGGCACCACTCCTCGAATTGAGCTGGAAGCCTGCTCAAGCCGGTGGGGTCGAGCCGGTTTCGAGGAATCCTCGATGCCGTCCGCCGATGGTGGTGAGGCGAACGCGCGGACTGCCGCGTGGCCGTCCGACAAGCACCCCGTCTTGATCCGATCGTCGTCCGATCGGATCCGATCGTCGTCCGATCGTCACAGCCACCTGGAGGTTCACCATGGCCGCATTCACCCTGGCCGACTTGAAAGTCATCACCGATGCCTGCGTGGGCGGGGACAGCGGGCTCGGCCCGGAGTCCCTCGACACCCCTTTCGAAGAATTGGATATCGATTCGCTCGCGGTGTACGAGATCGTGACCAGGGTCGAGGAGTCGCTGCATTTCGGTGTCACCGACGACGAGATCGACACGCTGCACACGGGTCAGCAGATTCTGGATTTCGTGAACACCAAGCTGGCCGGCGTCTCCATCGGATGAGGCCAGGGGAATTCCGGCACCGCACTGCTGGCTCGGTCCGCGCTCGACGCACTTCGTGATGGGGGACATGTCATGACCGACCAGGTCATCACCGAACAAGTGGTCATCGCAGGGGCGGGTCCGACCGGCCTGATGCTGGCCGCCGAACTCGCGCTGGCCGGCGTCCGGGCGACCGTGCTCGAGGCGCTGCCGGCGCCGACCGGGGAATCCCGGGCACTCGGGGTCAATCCCCGCGCCGTCGAATTGTGGGAACAGCGCGGGGTGACCGCCCGGTTTCACGACGGCAAGCTCATCTCCCGGCTGCACTACGGGGCACTGCCGCAGCATCTGGACCTGGACCGGCTGGATACGCCGTACGGGGTGATGATGATCCCGCAGCGCCGCACCGAGCAGGTGCTGGCGCAGTGGGCCACCGACCTGGGCGCGCAGATCCGCCGCGGGCACGCCGTCACCGGCGTCCGGCAGAGCGACGACGCCGTCCAGGTGAGCATCAGCGGCCCCGACGGTGACGGCCAACTCCGGGCCAGTTACCTGATCGGCTGCGACGGATCGCGCAGTGCCGTCCGGCGCGCCGTCGGGATCGGTTTTCCCGGCACCGCATCAACTGTCGACGCCGTGATGGTGGACGTCGAAGGGGTTGCCCTGCAGTTTCAGTTCTTCCGGCGCAACGACAAAGGGCTGTGGGCGATCTTCCCGATCGGACCCGGGGTCTTCCGGGTCGTGATCTACGAATTCGGCCAGCCACCGCGGCGGCACGCCGCGGCGCCGGACTTCGCCGAGATCTGCGAGGTGGCCGAGCGGGTTGCCGGACTGGATCTGCGCGCGGGCAGGCCGCGCTGGCTCAGCCGGCACGGCAACGTCACCAGGCTGGCGGACAGCTACCGGGTCGGCAGGGTGCTGCTGGCCGGCGACGCCGCGCACGCGCAACCGCCCGCCGGCGGGCAGGGGCTGACCTCCGGGCTGCACGACGCGGTGAATCTCGGCTGGAAACTGGCCGCGCAGATCAATGGTCGGGCACCGGCGGACCTGCTGGACAGCTACGGCAGCGAACGTCGACCGGTGGGCGAGCGGGTGATGGTCAACGCCAGGGTGCAGAACCTGTTGATGTCCGGCGGGCTCGAGATCGATGCGCTGCGGACCATTTTCACCGAGCTGGCCGCGCTGCCCGAGGTCAACCGTCGGCTGGCGGGCGATCTCGCGCAGGTCGACGTCCGCTACGACCTGGGTGATGCCGATCCGTTGGTGGGCCGCCGGCTGCCGCCGGCCGACCTGCGTACCTCGGCGCCGCCCAGATCGGGTGCCGCGACGACCCTGTCCCTGCTCGGTGACGCGCGCGGCCTGCTGCTGGAGCTCAGCGACGAACCCGTGCTGGACACCCTGGTCGGGCCGTGGGCGGACCGGGTCGATGCGGTAGCGGCCAGCACGTCCGACCCGGCGCTGGCGGGCCTTTCCGCAGCGCTGGTCCGGCCGGACGGGCACGTGGCATGGGTCGCCCGCAGTCGCTGCGAATTGGACAAGGACGGCCTGGAAGCCGCCCTGCGGCGATGGTTCGGCCAACCGTCGTTCGGCTGACCTGCGGCCACCGATTCACCGCCGCTGTTCCGCCCACCGCCCCGCCCCACCGGCCCCCCGCCCGCACTGTCTCCCCCCACCCCACCGCCCCGCCCCCGCCCCACCGCCCCGCCCCCCGCCCCGGGCCGCCCAGCCGGCCCGTCCACGACAAGGAGCCGCCGAATGTCCGAGCTCACCGACCTCGAACCCGAGAGCAGCATCGCGCTCCAGGGTGCCGGGGCGATGGTGCGGCAGATCGCCACCGGTGCGCTGTCCAGTCGCGACCTGTTGGAGATCTACCTCGACCGGATCCAGCGATTCAACCCGTCGCTGAATGCGGTCGTCACGACGGACATCGACGCGGCGCGCAGGCAGGCCGATGCCGCGGACGCGGCGGTGCGGGATGGGCGTCGGCTCGGGTCGCTGCACGGTCTGCCGATGACCGTCAAGGACACCCTGGAAACCGCGGGAATGCGCACCACCTCCGGCGCACCCGAACTGGCGCAACACATTCCCGCCGGGGACGCGGAGGCCGTGGCCCGCCTGCGCCGCGCCGGCGCGGTGATCTTCGGCAAGACCAACACCGCGACCTACGCCTCCGACGCGCAGACCACCAACCCGGTCTTCGGCACCACGAACAATCCGTGGGCGCCGGAACGGTCGCCGGGCGGCTCCTCCGGAGGTGCGGCCGCGGCGATCGCCGCAGGCCTGTCCGGACTCGAACTGGCCAGCGAGCTGTCCGGCTCGGCCCGGCTGCCCGCGCACTACTGCGGGGTGTACGCGCTGCGCCCGACGCACGGGCTGATCCCCACGGTAGGAAACATCCCGCGTGCGCCGGGCTCGTTGCGCAGCAACGACATGGTGACGCTCGCGCCGATCGCGCGCACCGCGCAGGATCTCGAACTGGCCCTGCACGCGCTGGCCGGGCCCGTCGATGGCGAGGCGGTCGGCTGGCAACTCCGCCTGCCGCCGCCGCGAGCCGGCCGACTGCGCGACTACCGCATCGGCGTCTGGCTGGACGACCCGTCGTGCCCGGTGGACCGGCAGGTCGCCGACGTGCTCACCGGGGTGAGCGATGCGCTCGCCGCGGCGGGTGCCCGAGTCAGCGAGGTCCGCCCACTCGATCTGGCCGCCCACAATCGCCTGTACTCACAGCTGCTGTACGGCGCGATCAGCCTGGCCGGCCCGGACCCGGTCCACGAGCAGAACTGCTCGCGGGCAGCAGATCTCGCCGTCGATGATCTCTCCGCGTCGGCGGCGGTGCTGCGCGGGCTGACGCAAACGCACCGGGCCTGGTTGCACGCCGACGAGTAGCGGGCACGGGTGCGGGCCGGCTGGGCGGAGTTCTTCGCCGACTACGACGTGCTGCTCTGCCCGGTGTCACCGGTCGCGGCCATCGAACATGATCACCGGCCGGATGTCATGGCGCGAACCGTCACCGTGAATGGTGGGCAGCGCTCCTACTGGGACCAGATCGGCTGGACCAGCCTGGCCACCGCGGGCGCGCTGCCGGCCGCCGCCGCGCCCGCCGGGTTCACCTCCGGCGGCCTGCCGGTCGGCGTCCAGATCATCGGCCCCCATCTGCATGATCGGACGGTCTGCGACATGGCCGAGCGGCTCAGCCGCCTCGTCGGTGGTTTCCGGCCGCCGGCCGCCGGTCGTCGCGACCGCCCGGCGCCGGCTCGCGGACCTCCGGGCCTGATCACGCCGCATCGATCAATCCGCACCCAACGACGCCGCCAACACCAACCGACACCAACCGACACCGACCACGCCGAGAGCACGCAAGGGGATCACCATGGGTTACGAATTCGATGTCGTCATCGCGGGCGGGGGACCGGTCGGCCTGGCGCTCGCCTGCGAGCTGCGGCGGGCCGGCGTGTCGACGCTCGTCCTCGAGCGACGCGACGAACGGGACTTGCTGCCGCGGGCCGGGTCGATGGGCCCGTTGGCGTTCGAAGCACTCGAACGGCTGGGCCTGGGGGACGAGCTGCTGCGCGCCGAGCAGGAGACCCTGGCGTCCTACGCGAAGATGTTCACCGCCTGGGCCGCCGCTTCGGGAAAGGTCCAAGGAAATGCCCAAGGAAATGCCGGGGAAAGTGCTGGCGACCAGGCTGGGGAAAAGGGCGAGGGAAACGCCGCGGCCCGGGCCGAGCCGTCCAGGAAGGCTCCGAAGGAGCACTTCGGCGGAATCGAGAAGATCGATCCGAGCCGCCGGACCGATCCTGATCGGCGCCGGGTGCGAGTGGAGCAACCCGAACTGGAAGCCATCCTGGAACGCCACGCGACGGCGACCGGCGCCGAGATCCGGCGCGGGCACGAGATCCTCGGCCTGGAGCAGGACGAGGAAGGCGTGTCCATCGACGTGCGGCACGGCGAGGACACCTACCTGGTACGCACCCAGTACCTGGTCGGTTGCGACGGCGCCGACAGCACGGTGCGCCCGCTCGCCGGATTCACCTTCTCCGGAACCGAGCCGAGCGTCACCGGGCGGATGGCCGTGGTGGACATGGCCGATCCCGAAAAGCTGGCCCCCGGCTTCCATTTCACCCCGGTCGGCCTGTACGTGCACGGGCTCGGCATCAACCGGTTGTCCACCGTCGAATTCGACGGGCCGCCGCGTGACGACGACGCCCTGTCCCGGGACGAATTGCAGGACAGCATCCGGCGGGTCAGCAACACCGACGTGACCATCCAGGAGATGTCCTCCGGCACCCGGTGGATCGACACGGCGAAGCAGGCCGACGAGTACCGCCGCGGGCGCATCCTGCTGGCCGGCGACTCCGCGCACGTCTACGCGCCGGTGGGTGGTCAGGGACTGAACGTGGGGCTGGTCGACGCGGCGAATCTGGGCTGGAAACTCGCCGCCCAGATCAACCGGTGGGCGCCGTACCTGTTGCTGGACAGCTACGGTGCAGAACGCGCACCGGTCGCCGCGCGGCTGCTGCAGAACACCAGGGCGCAGATCGCGCTGATGCGTCCGGACCCGCAGAGCACCGCATTGCGGGAGTTGCTCGACGAGCTGATGGACGTCGACGAGGTGCACCGGCACATCGCGGACATGCTGGCCGGCATGGATGTGCGGTACGACCTGGGCGATGCCGCCGCGGCCGACCCGATGGTCGGGACGCTCTGCGCCAGCATGAAACTCACCGAGCGCGCCGGTTCGCGGCCCGGACATCGGGAGATCGTCACCCTGGTCGACCTGCAGCGGGACGGTACCGGGGTGCTGCTGGACCTCACCGACGACGCCCGGGTGTGGGCTGCGGCGGCCGCATGGACCCGGGTCCGGCCGTTCCACGCCCACGCCGAGCGCGAGGACATCAGCGCCGCCCTCATTCGCCCGGACGGCTGCGTGGCCTGGGTGCTGCGAGCCGGCGCGGAGTTCGATCCCGACAGTCTGCGCAAGGCCCTGCGTACCTGGTTCGGCGTGCCGAAAGCCGTCTGACGGTCAGGGGACGCCGATACAAACCGCCGACATCACTGTAGTAGCAACAGTTCCGGTGCAGTTCATCCCATCAGGAAGGCCGCCCATGAAACCGCCGCTCATGCTCACCGCCCAGCAGACGCCCGAGATCCCGGTCGAGGCCGGACCGGCGCCGGAGCCCCCGCAGGACACCGCCGTGCTGATCGTCGGGGCGGGCCCGACCGGCCTGACCCTGGCGTCGTTCCTGGCCCAGCGCGGCATCCCTTTCGTGATCGTCGACCGACGCCCGGCGGGATCGACCGCCTCCCGCGGCGCCGTCATCCACTCCCGCACGCTGGAGGTGCTCGATGGTGTCGGCGTCGGGGCCAAGCTGGTCGAGCGGGGCGTCATCATGCCGAGATTCACCATGCGGCAACGCCATCGCGCGATGCTGACGGTACCGTTCGGCGGCGTGCCCGGTCCGTACGGCTACTCGGCCAGCGTGCCGCAGAACATCACCGAACAGGTGTTCACCACCCATCTGGCGACCAGTGGAAACCAGGTCTATCGGGGCTGGGAAGTGGTGGAGCTGCAGGTCGAAGCCGGCCAGGGCAGCTCGCCCGAACAGGTTTCGGCGGTCCTGGTGGACGGGGCCGGTCGCCGCCGGAGCATCACGGCGCGATTCCTGGTCGGCTGCGACGGGCTGCACAGCCGGGTGCGGGAGCTCTCCGGTATCGGCTTCACCGGGACCAGATACTCGCAGACGTTCGAGATGGCCGACGTGCGCATGGACTGGCCGCTGCCCCGGGACGGCGTCGACCTCACCATGTCCGCGGATGGATTGCTGGTGGTGTTTCCGCTCCCGGACGAGGTGTTCCGGATCATCGCCACCGTCGGGTCCGGCACACAGCGGGTAGCGACAGGAAACGCGACAGGAAACGCGACAGCCGAACCCGAGGACCAGGTGTCACCCGAACAGCTCCAGCGGATCCTGGACCGGCGGGGACCGCTCGGGCGCCGCACCGGGCGGTTCCTTTCGCGCACCGGCCGGGCCCGGCCGGTGGTGCGCGACGTGCTGTGGACCACCCGCTTCAGCATCCAGAACCGGCTGGCCGATACCTTCCGGTCCGGGCCGGTCTTCCTCGCCGGGGATGCGGCCCACGTCTACAGCCCGGCCGGTGGGCAGGGCATGAATCTGGGTATTCGTGACGCCGCGGAATTGGCCGCGGTGCTGTCCGACGTGCTGTCCGGCCGCCGCGATCCGGATCACCTTGACACCTACAACGACCGTCGCCGGCCGTTGGCGCAGGATGTCGTCACCCTCACCGACCGAATGACCCGGGCGGTCACCCTGACGAATCCGGTGAAACGCGGGATCAGAAATGCGGTGATCACCCTGATGGGATTGATTCCGCCATTGCCCGGCAAGCTGGCCACGAAGCTGTCCGGCCATGCCGAACCGCTCTTCGGCGAGAGTTCCGACCGCGGTGCAGATTCCCCGGCGCCGGTGGTCCGCGCCTGACCGCCGACGGCCCTGCCCGATGACGCGACCGCGTGGCACAGCGGTCGCGTCATCTTTTTGACTCTGATCCTTGTCTCCGATGGTCTGGTCACCTGGTCCGGTCCTCGACATTCCCTCCAGCGCGTCTCCAGCCGAACCGTTCAGACTCTCTCCAGTCCCTGACGTCCGCAATTCCCCAACGAAATGGAGTGATCACCTGAACGCTGCCGACCTTCGCCGCATTCTCACCGCCTGCGCAGGAGGACGAATCGATCAGCCTGTCCGGTGACTACCTGGACCTGGAGTTCACCGACCTGGGCTACGACTCCCTGGCACTGATGGAGATCGCGGCGCGGATCAACCAGGAGTACAAGGTTGCGGTGTCCGAGCACGAGATGACCGAGCTGGCCACGCCTCGTGCGGTCCTCGATCGGGTCAACGACCTGATGATCAAGGCGGCCTGACCCGCCACCGTTCCTCGGCACGGCGCCAGAACCCCACACGACAAAGGCCGGCGGCTCCAGAATCCTGGAGCCACCGGCCTTTGTGCTGGTGTCTCAGTCAGTCGATATCAGTCCATGCGTGCTGCCCGGACGACTGGACCGCACCCACGACGGCAAGGTCGGCCTGCGCCATGGGCCGGTTGTCCGGCGATGGGTGCCTGACGTCGAACGGCCGCTGCACGGGCACTGGCTGCGGGAAGTAGGCATTCTCCCGGCCGATGGTTTCGACCCGGTGCCTGCCCCGCCTCGGCGGTGCGGAGGGGGACACCACTTCCTGCTCATCGGAGTCCGCAGGCGCGCTGGCCGGGTTGCTCTTCACCAGCAGCAGGGCGATCACCCCGGCCAGCAGCGCCCCCAGGCCGCTGAGCAGGAAGATCAGGTCAAGGCCCGTCCGCGAAGGCCGCCTCAATCGCCTGCTCGGCCGACAGCCGGAGCTCGGCGGGAACCGCTGCGACCAGCCTCGGCGACTGTCCGGTGGACAGCACCGATGCCGCGAGATCGGGCGAGCTGAACATGCCCAGCTGCTCCTTGGCCCTGGCCGCGAACACCGTGCCCAGCACCGCGATGG
>DASQFG010000410.1:0-2228 GCA_035633315.1 Nakamurella sp.
AAGGGGTGGGGGAGGCGGGGTCAGGCGGGGGTTCCGCGCCGGACGGCGGCCAGCAGCATCTGCGCGACGTCCACGACCTCGACGCTCTCGGGTGCGGAGCCGGCGGCCTGCTGGGACGTCAGGGCGTCGGACAGCATCACCGGCAGAACGGGCAGGCGACGGCGATCTGGTCGGCACCGGTGGCCACCGCCTCCTCGGTGCGGTTGCCGTTGATCCTGGTGCCGAGCCAGCGCCTGCTCAAGTTCCCGCTCGGCGTGGCCCGGCTCGATGCGGAGAAAGTCGAAGACGTACGGGTCCTTCGTGATCTGCTGCGCGAGCTCGGACGCCCCACGCTCCAGAATGCGATCGAAGTTCGTCGGCGCGCCGCCGAATCGCAGGTGAGCGGTGGTCTTGATGTGGTGCTCGAGCACGCCACGCGTCCATCCGTGTGCCACGGTTTGCCCAGCGCACCAATCCCGCAGCTCCGGATCCGCGAGCTTGTCCAGGAGCACGGTGATGTGCCCCCACGGCAAACTTTCAGTGCCGCCCGGGTGATGAATCCTCTGCCAGCTGGGCGGATCAGAGCCGTGCAGCGACGCGGCAAATTTGATTGAAGAGGCCAGAAGTTGTGTCTGTATCTCAGGTTTGGAACTGCCCAACCCGGCTCTGAGCAGCCCCGACACAAACACAGCGGGCACTGTGCCTGGACCGTACCGATTCCAAGGAAGTGGGACGCCATCCTCACTCCACCAATCGAGGGCCAGACCACCGTCGAGGACATGTCCATGACGCGAAACCCCTTCCGCCACAGGCGATCCCGTGGACCCGCTCCAGGGAAAGGGCATTATCCTGCCATTCCCGTCGACGGCCGGGGGCGCGCCTGGTGACGGCCAGCGAGGCCGCTACCTGTCCTGCCTCGATCAATCCGGGTCGTTCTCAGTGGGTCTGGGCCGCGGCACTGCCGTCGCGCGGTCTGATTCCAGTCGTCACGCAGGATCTGGCCATCTCCTCCCCTGAGGCAGGCAAGGTTCCGCTCCGCTGTCAAGCTGTGATCGCGACGCTCGCGACGGCACCGGCGAGGACAGCCAGGCCGAGCGAGGCCGGCAGACTCCGTGGCATGACTTTGGAACGGCCGAATCGGTCGAACAATCCCTGCAGTCGTAATCGCACCCGGTCTCCCCAAAATGCCCCGCCGACGAGCAGGAGCAGACATGGCAGGCAATAGACAACGGCGTACCCCGCCAACACGATCAGGGCGATCCCGGTGCTGATTCCGGCGGCGATTAACCGCTCGATCGCGATGAAATACGGGAACGCGTTGGGCAGGTCCGCGGCCGTGACGAGCACGCCGAACGGTGCCGCGGTCTTCACCGAGAACCACGCGGGCAGCGCGATCGCCCGGCGGCGGTAGGAGCGCAGACGGCGAGCCGCCGACCAGAGCAGGGCAAGTGCCGCAAGGCCGAAAGCCAAGCGGCGCAACCACACCAAGCCGTCGGCGATGACAGTAGCCGCTGCGCCCGCCCCGAGGTAGATACCGATGCCCACGATCAGCACCGTGAGATGGGCGCCGGCGACGAAAGCGGCGCCCTTGGCGACTCGTCGTTCCCCTGGCAGCAGCAGGATCAGTGCGATCCCCACGATCGTGGCCGGATTGAGGGAGTCGAGTAGGGCGAGACCCCCGACCGCGGCCAGCAATTCGGTCGTCATGACGGCAGCAATCGGTCGAGAATGGCATCCACCCGACCGGGGTCCGGTGACTGTCCGGTCAGGGCCTCGACGAACAGACCATCACCCACCAGTCGGACGACTTCACCGAGCACGGGATCGCCCACCTCTGAGCTGATCAACTCCTGCCATCGCCTGATAGACGCTCCGATCTCGTCC
This sequence comes from Nakamurella sp., assembly GCA_035633315.1. Taxonomy (GTDB): domain Bacteria; phylum Actinomycetota; class Actinomycetes; order Mycobacteriales; family Nakamurellaceae; genus Nakamurella. The sequence continues at coordinate 1,864 of DASQFG010000410.1, forward strand.
GGAAGCTGGATGCGGCCGGCGCCCGTCAACCGGATCAGCGCCAGCACCGCCCGCGCCGCCGGCTCGGCGGGACCGGCCACTGCCGACATCCGAATCCAGGTGACGGCGGCCGTCCCGTCCAGCGCTGCCTGCGTCATAGCCGTGTCCGTCTGTTCCACGGCACGGAGCAGAAGTCCGACGACCATCGACCGCCGGTCCGGGAAGTGGTGCAGCAATCCCCCTTTGGAGACCCCTGCCGCAGCAGCAACCGCGTCCAGCGACGGTGACGAATCCCCCTCCAGGACCAAGCGCTGTAGGGCGTCGAGGATGAGCTCTCTGGTGGCCACTCGCCGATCGTAGCGCACCGACCGTCTAGACGGTCGGTG
>DASQFG010000411.1:0-6099 GCA_035633315.1 Nakamurella sp.
CAGGCAGAGCAGCAGCGGGAGCTTCCCCGTCTGAAGAACATTCTCCGACCACCAACCGCCCACCTGCTGATGGTAGGCCGGGTCGGGTGCGCGTGACGCCGTTGTCGGTGGCACCGCCTAGCGTGGCGGCACGGGCACGGAGCGGGTGGCACCGCAGATCGACGGGAGTGACGTGGACAGTGTGGACAGGGGGCAACTCCGCGAGGAGGCCGAGGCACACCTGCGCGAGTTGGTCGGGAACCCCGCCGCGGAGCTTCGGGAGGACCAGTGGACGGCGATCGAGGCGCTGGTCGTCGATCACCGGCGCGCGTTGGTGGTGCAACGCACGGGGTGGGGCAAGTCGGCGGTCTATTTCGTGGCGACGGCGTTGCTGCGGGCCAGGGGCGCCGGGCCAACGGTGATCATCTCGCCGCTGTTGTCGTTGATGCGCAACCAGATCGCCGCCGCGGCACGCGCCGGGATCCGGGCGGTGACGATCAACTCCGCGAACGCCGAAGAATGGTCAACGGTGCACGCCGCGGTCCGGTCCGGCGACGTCGACGTGCTGCTGGTCTCGCCGGAGCGGTTGAACAACCCGGGTTTTCGTGACGAGGTGCTACCGCACCTGGCCGAGACGGCCGGATTGGTGGTCATCGACGAGGCGCACTGCATTTCGGACTGGGGCCACGATTTCCGGCCGGACTACCGCCGGATCCGGACGCTGCTCGCCGATCTGCCGCCGGGTGTTCCGGTGCTGGCGACGACCGCCACGGCGAACGCGCGGGTGACGGTCGACGTGGCCGAGCAGCTCGGCGGCGACACCGAACGCGCGCTGGTCCTGCGCGGCACGCTGGACAGGGAGTCCCTGCACCTGGGTGTCGTCCGGCTGGCCGACCAACCGGCGAGACTGGCCTGGCTCACCCAGCACCTGAACGAGCTGACCGGGTCCGGGATCATCTACTGCCTGACCGTCGCGGCCACCGAGCAGGTCGCAGATCACCTGCGCGCCAACGGGTTCGAGGTGGCGGCGTACTCCGGTCGGACCGAACAGAGTGATCGGCTGAAGGCGGAGGAAGATCTGCTGACCAACAGGGTAAAGGCGTTGGTGGCCACCTCGGCACTCGGGATGGGTTTCGACAAGCCGGATCTCGGGTTCGTGATCCATCTGGGCGCGCCACCGTCACCGATCGCCTACTACCAGCAGGTCGGTCGGGCCGGCCGGTCCGTCGACCGGGCCGACGTGATCCTGCTACCCGGCCCGGAGGACACCGACGTCTGGAGCTACTTCGGCTCGCTGGCCTTCCCGCCGGGCGAGGCCGTTCGGGCCACCCTGAGCGAACTGGCCGAGGCCGGCCGGCCGATGTCGCTGCCCGCCCTGGAACCGCTGGTCCCGCTGCGCCGGTCGCGGTTGGAGATGATGCTCAAGGTGCTCGACGTGGACGGCGCGGTGCGCCGGGTCGCCGGCGGATGGGTCAGCACCGGTGAGCCCTGGGAGTACGACGCCGATCGCTACGCGCGGGTCGCCGCCGCCCGCGAGCGCGAGCAGCAGGCGATGCTCGACTACCTGACGACGGCGGACTGCCGTATGCGGTTCCTGCGGGAGCAGCTGGACGACCAGGGTGCGCAGGACTGCGGGCGCTGCGACAACTGCGGCGGACTGCGGGTGGACACCGGTGTCGACGCGGCCGTGGTGACGGCGGCCCGTACCCGCCTCTCGGTGCCGGGAGTCGCGGTCGAACCGCGCGGTCAGTGGCCCAGCGCGATGAAGGAGATCGGCATCAATCTCTCGGGGCGCATTCCCGTCACCGAACGTCCGGAGACGGGCCGCGCGGTCGGCAGGCTGGACGGCATCGGATGGGGCACCGCGCTACGCGACCTGTTTCGCGCCGGTTCCCCGGACGGTGAGGTGCCGGTTCCGCTGCGGCACGCCGCCGTACAGACCTTGGATGCCTGGCTGGACGGGCCGGGCGGTGGGGCGATCGCCCCGTTGGACGGCGTCGTGTACCTGGATTCTTCGACCCGCCCGCAGCTGATCTCGCACCTGGCGCACGGCCTGGCCAAGTACCGGTCGCTCCCGGTGCTGGCCCGTTTCGATCTCGTCGACCCGGACCGGCGCCCCGCCGGCGGGGTCAATTCGGCGCGAAGGCTGGCCGGTGTGGTCAACCGCTACCGGCTGTCCGATCCGGCCGAGGTCTCGGGCCGGCGGGTGCTGCTGGTCGACGACCTGACCGACACCGGCTGGACGCTCGCGGTCACCGCCCGTGAGCTGCGCCGCGCCGGGGCGGGCGCCGTCTACCCCTTCGTGTTGGGGGTGATGTGAGTCGGCCGATCCGAACCATGGCACCCGCAGCAACCCGGAAGGCGATCACGGCCACCGGCACAATGCAGGCATGACCTCCAGACGCAGCCCCGTCCAGCCGGTGTCCCCGGGACCCGGCCAGGAATCGGTGTGGGACTACCCGAGACCGCCGGCGTTGCAGGAGTCCAACCGGCATGTCGTGGTGCGGTCCGGCGACATCCTGATAGCCGAGAGCCGGTCGGCGTGGCGGGTGATGGAGACCAGCCATCCGCCGACCTGGTACCTGCCGCCGGCCGATGTTCACCACGACCGGATCCGGCGATCCTCCTCGCGCAGCACGATGTGCGAATGGAAGGGCGCAGCCACGTACTGGGATGTCGCCGCCGGGGATAGCGTCGCCGGGGATGTCGCCGCCGGGGATAGCGCCGCCGGGGATGTCGCCGCTGGGGATGTCGCACTGCGCAACACCGGCAGCGCGACCTGGCGCGAGGCGGCGGCCTGGAGTTACCAGGCGCCGACCCCGCGGTTCGTGCCGATCACCGGGTTCCTGTCGTTCATGCCGTCCGCGGTGGAGTGCTACATCGACGGGGAGCGCGTGCTGCCGCAGGCTGGCGGGTTCTACGGCGGGTGGATCACCTCCGACGTCGTCGGGCCGTTCAAGGGCGAACCCGGAAGCTGGGGCTGGTAGCAGGTTGGTAGCGGGTTGGTAACAGGTTGGTAGGGCGCGGGCGGATCGAGGCGCCAGGCGAAGCGGTAACCGGGACGACACTCAGCGCGCCGCCTCGACGTGCATGCGCCCGGCCTGCTCCGGTGGGTGCACCGGCCACAGCGCCACCAGGCCGCCGGCCAGCACCAGCAGGATGCCGATGATGCCCGCCCGGTCGGTGCCGAACAGGTAGGTGAACAGGCCGAACAGCACAGGCGCCAGGAACGACACCGCGCGGCCCGTCGTCGCGTACAGGCCGAACAACTGACCCTCGTGACCGGGCGGGGCGAGCCTGGCCAGGAACGTCCGGGAGGAGGACTGCGCCGGGCCGACGAACAGGCACAGGATCAGCCCGAAGATCCAGAACGCGGTCGGCCCCGACAAGAACAGCAAGATCGTGCCGGCAATGAGCATGCCGCTCAGCGAGATGACGATGATTCGCTTCGGGCCCCAACGGTCGTCGAACCTCCCGGCGGTGAGGGCGCCGATCCCCGAGATGACGTTGGCGGCGACCCCGAAGATCAACACATCGGCGGAGTTGATGCCGTATACCGTGACGGCCAACACCGCGCCGAAGGCGAACACCGCGTTCAGGCCGTCGCGGAACAGCGCGCTGGCGCCGAGAAAGTAGACCGTGTGCCGATCGGTCCGGTACAGCGTGGCGAGGTCGCGGAACAGCACCCGGTAGGAGGCGAAGAAGCCGGCCCGCTTCGACCGCGGCAGGCCTTTGATCTCCGGGACCTTGACCAGCACCGGTACCGCGAAGACGGCGAACCAGGCGGCCGCGAACAGCGTGACCACGCGGATGTTCAGACCATCCTGCGAGGTGACGCCGAACCAACCGACGTCCGGGTGGATGAATCCGACGTAGCAGATCAGCAGCAGCACGATGCCGCCGAAGTACCCCATCGCCCAGCCGAAGGCCGACACCCGGCCGATGTTGGCCGGCGTCGCGACCTGCCGGAGCATCGCGTTGTAGGACACCTCGGCGAATTCGAAGAAGATCGATCCCAGGCCGAGCAGCACCAGGCCGAGCCAGAGGTACTGGTACTCGTCCTTGACGGCGAACATCGCGGCCATGATGAGAACGGTCAGCCCCGTCCACACCCCGACGGACAGCTTGCGGCGGCCTCCGGCGTCCGCCCGCTGCCCGGTCACCGGGGCCAGGATCGCCACGAAGAAGCCGGCGATGCCCAGCGACCAGCCGAACCAGGTGTTGGCGCTGATGTTGCCCGGGAGGTCGTCGCCGACCGATTTGGTCAGGTAGACGGTGAAGACGAAAGTCACGATGACCGCGTTGAACGAGGCGGATCCCCAATCCCACGCCGCCCACGCCGCGATCCGGCCGCGGGTGACGGGTGGTCCGGTCGGGTGAGGCTCGACCGCGGCTGCGCTCATGCGGAAAGGCTAGGCGCATGGGCCGATCGGGAAACGGACGGATTGCCGGGAAACACGGGGAGCGCGCCGGACAGCTTCTGCCAGCAAGGCTCTCCCGACCCCGCCCCGGACGCAAGGGGTTCGCCCGGGACGGCAGTCGAGGGCCCGGCGCCGCACGGGCGGAACGGACCTTCCGTGAGTGTGCGCCGAATGTACCGCCGTGACAACGATCAGATTTGGTAGCGATCAGGACGAAAGCCACGAACCGGACGAATTATCCCGCGCACAGGTTGACGCACCTCCTTCGCAGGTCGATCGGCAGGGCGATCGACACCGCCGTAGCGTGGGGTTCGGACCAGTGGATCCGGCAGGAGGGACGGACGATGGTGGATGAGCCTGCGAACGAGGAAGGGCGGGCCGATGCTGCCGACACCCTTGCACCGGCGGCGGCCGGCGACGCACCGGATTCCAGCGATGCGGGGCCGGACTCGTCAGCAAGAGACAGCCCAGCCCCGTCCACGGCAGCCCCGTCCACGGCAGCCACGTCCGCGGCAGCCCCATCCACCGGAGCCATCCCGACGCCGACCGCCGCGGTGACACCGACGTCACCGGCGGTGGACGTTGCCGGCCTTGGCACCTTCGGCACCCCCGTGCCCGGGCCAGCCGTTCCCGGACCCGACTACAGCAAGGCCGGCGTGCCCAGTCTGGATTACGTCCGGGACAAGATCGAAGGCCGTTACGCGCACTCGCTGGGCGCCACCGAACTGGCCGAGGGCATCCCGGAGGTCAGGTCGTTCGAGGAGCAGGCGGCCAAACGCGAGGAGGCCGCCCGCGACAAGCTCGAGGAGATCCGCCGGTCCTTGCGGGGCGGCTCGCCGTGATAGCGATGACGTCGTAACGACGTCGTAGCGATGCTCCTGGCGTTGGCTATCGGATCGGAGAACGGCCGCATCGGGTTCGGTCCCGACGGTGCCGAGGTGCCGGACAACCGTGGGGGCGACGGTGCGGGATATCGGCTCCAGGAATTGGCCGACGACGGCGAACCGCTTGGGGACCCGCTGACGATCGGTGATCCGGTGGATCTGCTCGCCTTCGCCGGTCGGGGTGCCCGGTGGTTGTGGGACGCGACCAGCCAGCTCTATCCCGGTCTGCTGCGGGCCGGTGTCCGCCTCGACCGGTGTCACGACATCACCCTGACCGAACGGATCCTGCAGGCACGGGCGGGCGTCTTCGGCGAGCCGAGTTCCGCGTCGGCGGTCAGCGCGCGGGCGACGGGCGCGCCCGTCCCGGCCGATCGTGAGCCCGCGACGGCGTCCGCAGGCAGGCAGGCATCCCTCTGGCAGCCCGCCCAGCCGATGCTGTTCGACACCATCGATCCGGCGGGCGCCGCCGCACTTCCCGTTCAGGACCCGCTGGCGGTGCTGCGCGCTGCGGTGGCCGACCAGCAGCGGCGCGCCGGGGACGACAACGCCCTGGCGTTGCTGCTGGCCGCCGAATCCGCATCCGGGTTGGCCGCCGTCGAGATGGGTCACACCGGCCTGCCGTGGAGCGCGGACGTGCACCGTGAGCTGCTCGCCCGGGCGCTGGGCCCGCAACCCGCCGCGGGACGTCGGCCTGTGCGGATGGCCGAGCTGGCAACCGAGATCGACGAGGCGTTCGGCTTTCCGGTCAACCCGGACTCGGCCGTCGATCTGCGCGCGGCCTTCCGGCGGGCGGGCTTCGACATCGAGACCACGCG
>DASQFG010000412.1:0-10340 GCA_035633315.1 Nakamurella sp.
GCCGGGCTCATCGCCGACCCGCAGCTCGATGGTGGACAGGAAATAGGACGCCTCGCCGATCTCGAGCGGGCCCTCGAGCCCGGCCGCATCCGCCAGCCTCAGCACGCCGGGAACGTTGGGGTCCTGCATGTAGCCGAAACGGGCGGTCACATTGTAGGCCCGACGAGTCGCTGAAATGCGCCGATAAGCGCACTCGATCGGGCGATAACTGCCAGTCACGGCAGCGGGTTGGTGCACTGCGTTGTGCACCGAACCCGCGTCCGCACTCCGACGGCCCACACTGCGACCGCCGCCATCGGCCCGCCCACGGGCCTCAGGTCTTCCCCCACAGGTCTTCTCCGACAGGTCTTCTCCGACAGCGCTCAGCCCGAAGCCGCGACCGGTCCGTGCGTCAGCGCCGGTACCCAGGCGTTGGGAATGATGACAACGGGGCAGGAGGCGTGCCGGACAACGTCGGCACTGACCGAGTGACGCAGCACGTCGATCATCCCGCTGCGGTGTCCGCGCCCGAGGACCAGCAACTCCCCGCCCTCGGCCTCCTTCACCAGCGCCCGCGCCGGCGACCCGTGCACGCTGCGCTCGATGACCTCGGGGCTGACGCCCACCTTCCGGATCGCGGTGGCGATCTCGGCACCGATCATGCAGACGGAGGCACGCCGCTCGGCGTGTTCGTTCGTCTTGCCCGCGTCCCGCACCGGGTCGAACGACCAAGCATGGACGACCGTCAGGGGGCACCCGCGAAGCCCGGCCTCTCGAACGGCCCACTGGAGTGCGGCCTCGCTCGCGTTGGTGCCCTCGATGCCCACGACGATATGGGGACGAGAAACCGTCGTCATCGGGTCTCCTCTCAGAAGGCGGGCCCACCCGGGTCCGCCGCTGTACTCGACGGTAAGCGGGCACCGACGCCGCTGATCAGGGCCGAAAGTCCCCTCCGAGCAGAGGTTCAGCCCTACTTGGATCCCACCGGAGGGCACAGTGCCCAGGGGCGCCGGCCGCACCGCACCGGGCCGGTACCAATGCCAGTAATCGGACGGATCAGACCCGACCGGCATACCGCGTAGGCTGACAACTCGTGAATCTCGACGACGCGGCAGCAGTGAAAGCACTCGACACCACCCTCGCGAGCATCGAAGCCGTGATGGACGTCGGGAAGCTCAAGGCCACCATCGCCGAGCTCTCCGAGGCGGCCAGCGCGCCCGACCTGTGGAACGACCAGGAACAGGCGCAGAAGGTCACCAGCAAGCTCTCGCACACCCAGGCCGAGCTCAAACGGATCCAGGATCTCCGGCAGCGGCTGGACGATCTGTCGGTGCTGTTCGAACTGGGTGAGGACGACCCGGACACCCTGGTGGAGGCGCAGCAGGAACTCGTGGCGCTGCAGTCAGAGATCGACGCCCAGGAGGTGCGTACCCTGCTCTCCGGCGAGTACGACGAGCGGGAGGCACTGGTCACCATCCGTTCGGAAGCCGGCGGGGTCGACGCCGCCGACTTCGCCGAGATGCTGATGCGGATGTACTTGCGCTGGGCAGAGCGCCACGGCTACCCCACCGAGGTCTACGACACGTCCTACGCCGAGGAGGCCGGCATCAAGTCGACCACCTTCCAGGTCAAGGCGCCCTACGCCTACGGCACCCTGTCCGTCGAGCAGGGCACCCATCGGCTGGTCCGGATCTCCCCGTTCGACAACCAGGGTCGCCGGCAGACCTCGTTCGCCGGCGTCGAGGTCGCCCCGGTGGTGGAGACCAGCGATCACGTGGAGATCGACGAGAAGGAGATCCGGGTCGACGTGTACCGGTCATCGGGGCCAGGTGGTCAGGGCGTGAACACCACCGACTCCGCGGTGCGGATCACCCACATCCCGACCGGCATCGTGGTGTCCTGCCAGAACGAGCGCTCGCAGATCCAGAACCGGGCATCGGCGATGACGGTGCTGCAGGCCAAGCTGCTGGCCCGCCGCAAGCAGGAGGAAAAGGCCACCATGGACGCGCTCAAGGACGCCGGGAACTCCTGGGGCAACCAGATGCGCTCCTACGTGCTGCACCCCTACCAGATGGTGAAGGACCTTCGGACGAACTACGAGGTCGGCAATCCGAGCGCGGTGTTCGACGGCGACATCGACGCCTTCATCGAGGCCGGAATCCGCTGGCGACGTTCGGCCGAGGCCGCAAACGTCTGACAGATCACACCCGTCCCGAATCGCCGGTCCGGCCCAGCGGATTACGCTCAGAACGTCCTTTTCGGAGGCTGATCTGCCGGGCTCTGCAGTCCGCATACCCGGTTGATCGACCGGTCCGGACGGAGGCGCAGGGCGATGACGGCGTCATCGCAGGACCGGAGGCGGCAGGCTCTCGCGTCCTCGCACGATCGCGTCCTCGACGCGGTCAAGGCTTTCGCGTTGGCCGTCGTTGTTCTCGGGCATTCCTGTGCGTGGGACGTCAGCTCGGGTGCGCCCGCGAGCGTGCTGGACAACCGTCCCGCCCTGGCCTGGCTCACCTGGACGCTCCAGGTGCTCCCATTGTTCTTTGCCGCCGGGGCGGTCGGGAACCTCGCCTCGTGGCGCCGGCAGCCCCGGTCGGCGGCGTTCCTGCAACGGCGGCTGCTCCGTCTGGCCACCCCGGCCCTGCTGTACGCGACGGTGTGGACTGCGATCCTGTTGCCGATCGCCCTGGTCGCCCCGGAGGCCGAGCAGCTCGGTCGTTTCCTGTCGCAGCTGCTGTGGTTCCTCGGCGTCTACGCCGCCGTCGTTCTCGCCGTGCCGCTGACGTCGCGGTGGGTGGCCCACCCGCTACGCACGCTCGGCCTGTGGCTCGCGGTGATCGTGGTGGTGGACGTGCTCCGGTGGAACGCTGCACCGGAGGTCGGCTGGCTCAACCTCGTGCTGGTCTGGGGCTGGCTGCACCAGCTCGGGTATTACCTGCCCACCCTGCGCCGGTGGCCGCCGGCGCGGTCGCTCGCCCTCGCGGCTGGAGCACTCGGCCTCGCGGTCGCGTTGTCGTTCCTGGGCCCGTACTCATCCTCGTTGGTCTCTTTCGTCGGCGATCCCGAACCGTCCAATCTCGCCCCGCCGACCATGGTCGTCGCCCTCTACGGCTTTGCCCAGGTGCTGGTGCTGGCCGCCGTGTGGCCGTGCCTCGCACGCATCGTCGGCCACGATCGAATCTGGCTGGTGGTCGCGGCCTTCGGCTCGCGCGCCATCGAGATCTACCTCTGGCACATTCAGGGCGTCGGTCTGGTCGCCGTGATCGCCTGGTGGCTGGGCTTCGACGCCGAGCCGCTCGGCGCGCTCTGGTGGCTGGCACATGCCGCCGGCCTCGCCGTCGTCATCGTGCTCGCCTGGTACTGCGCTGGTCTTGCCGCGCGCGGTGATCGATCGCTGTACGCCTGGGGTTCACGGCGGATCCGGCACACCGCGCCGGTACTCCCGTTCGCCCTGGTGATCCCGCTGGTACTGCTCAGCATCACCGCGACGGGGTTCGGGACATGGTGGGGTGCTGGCATGCTCGGGCTGCCCGCGTCCAGCGCGGTCAATCTGCTCGTGCTCGCCGGCGCCTGGTGGGCGCTGACCCACGCCGCCCGACGGAATCCGGTCTTGCCCGCCGGAACGCCACGGCGTTACCGTCGAGGGCGGCGCGATCCGCGCGCCTGACCTTCTTCACCGGTGGCTCGCGCCCACCGGATGACCGTCCGGTCGCTGAAGGCGTAGGTGGCCACCATGCCATCGCGGAGACGTCCGCTGCACCCGTCGAGCCAGCGCCGCCACCAGGCGCGCAGAACCCGATGCGGTCGGCGCGTGGTCCGCGCGAGGGGATTCCGCGCTGAGCGACCGCGGAAGGATCATCACGATGACCGAGCACAAGGCGCGCAAGTCCCTCGTCCGGGAACGGATGACGCAGACCGGCGAGTCCTACTCCACCGCCCACCGGCACGTCACCGCCGACCGGCACGTCACCGCCCGGCGGGCAGCGGCACCGATCCCGGGCCTGGTGGACGGATACCCGGCCTTCGGTGCCCAATTCCATCGTCCGTCCGCGCTGTCGCGGCATCTGCTGGCGCAGGCCGGGTTGGACATCTCCGAACCGATGGCGTGTGGGCTCGGCGGCGGAATCGGATTCCTCTACGCCATTTTCGAGTATTCAGGGCTGCCGACTCCACTGCTGACGATCGTCGCGCAGCACCACCCGCAGCCGTGGTTCGACGCTGTGACCGCGCATCTGGGCGTCGCGACGACGACCCTGACGTCGTCGTCGCCCCGCACGGCGCTGGCCAAACTGGACGCTGCCCTTGACGCGGGCCGGCCCGCGCTCATCGTCACCGCGCGCGGGCTGTTGCCGTGGTACGGCGACCTTTCCGAGTGGGAGGCCGCTGACGCGCACCCCGTTGTGGTCGCCGGTCGGGTCGGTGGCGACTACGTCATCGACGACCGGAGCGAGAAGCCCCAACACATCGACCGGGACACCCTCGGCGCCGCCTGGGCCGCGTACCGCAAGTCCAGGTTCGCGCTGACCACAGTCACCGAACTGCCGGACCCCGTCGACCTGCCCGCCGCCGTCCGGGCCGCACTGATCACCACGACCGACCACCTCACCGGACCGGTGTTGGGCCACTACTTCGACGCCAACATGGGCCTGCGCGGCATGGCCAAGTTCGTCGCCGAACTGCGCGACACCCGAACGAAAACCGGCTGGGCACGACGTTTCCCGACCGACGAGGCGCTGCGCACCGCGTTGCGCCGGCTCGCCGAATGCCTGACGTGGCAGTACACCGCCGTGGGCGGCACCCGGCCGCTGTATGGCCGTTTCCTGACGGAAGCGGCCGACGTCACCGGTCTCGACCTGTTACGGGCAGCGGAGTATGCCCGGTCGTCCGGCGAGATCTGGACTCAGATAGCGGATCTCGCCGGCTCCGCTGGTTCCGGTCCGGCCGATGACCCGGCCGCGGTCCGCGGGCGGATCGCGGACCTCGCCGAAGCCGCCATCGACACGGAAACAGCGCTCGTGCAGCACATCCGGTCGGCGCTGCGCTGAAGACCCGATCAGATCGGTGCCGGCATCCGGGCCAACCCGTCAGCCAACTCGTCCTCTTCGTAGGCCAGGTGCGAGAGCAGCAGATCGTTGAGTTCGGCTGCCAGCGCGGCGATCCCGGCCGCACCGGATCGGCCGGGCACCCCCGCGCCGTCCTGCTCACGGACGAGATCGACCAGCGCCCTGTCGAACTTGTCGAGGACGTCGGCGATGACCTCGTGCTCGGCGCCCAACCGTTCGAGCACCGGCCCGAGGGACGGCTCCACCTCCTGCAGGGCCGGAAACATGTGCCCGTCCTCCACGGTGTGGTGGATGGTGACGATCCGGCAGTAGGACGCGCAGAAAGAGCCGAGCGTCCAATGGTTCTGCCGGACAGTCATCCGGCTGATCAGCGAACGGGCCTCACCTGGCGCCAGTTCGCCCGCCGACACCTGGCTGACGGCCTGCAGGATCTGCACCATCTCGGACCGCAGATGATCATGGACGGCGACCAGGTTGCGATGGTTGTCCCGCCCGCCAGGGTTGGGAAGGCCAGGGTTGGGAACGCCGTCGACGCCCTGCGCGACCTGCGCGCGCGGCCGCTGGGTGACCGGCAACCCGCCGGAGTGACCCCAGTTGCCGTCCCGTTCGAGCGGCCGCTCCGCGACCACCGCGGGCCCGTCCGACCGCGGCCCCACGCCCGACAATCCCGACGCCACCATCGATTCGCTCGACGCACCGGCCCCGGCACGACCGTCCGTGCCGGCACCCGAGGCACCACCGGCGCGTTCCCTCGCCACCCGCTCGCGCACATCCGGAACCACCTGCTCGGCGAAAGTGCCTATCGAGGCGATGATGTCGCCGGAGGGGGCCAGCACGAAGCCGGAGAAACCCTGCAGCAGAACCAGTTCGGTGAGCTGTTCGGCCCAGACCGCTGGCGAACCGTCGAGAAACCCATGGCCGCCGGCCGCGAATCGGCCGTTGATGTTGTAGATCCGCACGAGGTCCCCGGGGTCCCGGCCCGCGTCGATGATCAGATCATCCAATCGAACGGTGAGCGCGGCCACCTCGTCGGGACCGGCGTACCCCTGCGACGGCACCCAGCCGTCGGCCAGCCGAGCGGTCAGCTCCAGCATCCGGCGGCCGTAGGAGCCGACCCAGATGCCGATGTCATGGTCGGGCCTTGGACCGGGGGCGGCACCCTGCAGGTGGTGGAACTTCCCGGGCAGCGTCACCGGCTCTGTCGCGTTCCACAGCGCGCGGATCACCCCGATCGCCTCGGCCAACGCGTCCACGCTCTGGCCACGGGTCAGTGGTGGAGCGCCCATCCCGGCGATCGGGTCGAGGAACAACCCCGCGCCCAGACCGAGTTCGACCCGTCCACGGGACAGCAGATCCAGGCTGGCCGCAGACCGGGCCAGCACCGCGGCCGGCCGCAACGGCAGGCAGGTCACGCCCGGGAACAACCGCACCCGCTCGGTCGCCGCGGCCAGGTGGGACAGCAACGTCCAGGTGTCCAGCAGGTCCGGGTTGTACGGATGATCCTGGATTCCGATCAGATCCAGGCCCTGGTCCTCCGCGAGTTGCGCGAGCCGGACCACCGTTGCGGCCTGGGAGGCCGGATTCGGTAGGAAGATGCCGAAGGACACCTCGTGGCCGAGGTCCGGCATGCGGGTCTCCCTCCGTGCCCGCCGGGTGACGTCCAACAGGGCTCCAACTCACCGTAGGGGAGCACGACCGGGCCCGCTGGCGAAGCGACTCCGGTTCCACCAAGCGGCGGAACGCCGGTGGCGTGCCCGATCCCGCCCGCCTACCGTGTGGGAGGCCACAGGGTACGACCCACCTTTCGGCCGGGTACGACCATGGAACGGTCGGCGAGAATTCAGGAGGATCAGTGGACACATCGATCGTTGCCGCGGACGTGGCAGCAAGGATGCCGGCCCTGATCGACGACCTGAAACAGCTGGTGGCCATTCCGTCCGTGGCCTTTCCGGGATTCCCGGCCGAACCGGTGGAGCGGATGGGTGCGGCCGTTGTCGACCTGTTCCGCAAGTCCGGGGTCGGCGACGCCCGGCTGCTGGACATCCCCGGCGGGTACCCGGCGGTGTACGCGGAGATCCCCGGGCCGGCCGGGTCGCCCACCGTGCTGCTGTACGCGCATTACGACGTCCAACCGGCGCCGCTCGAGCAGGGCTGGGACACCGATCCGTGGCAGGCGACCACCGGCGCGGACGGCCGGATCTACGGCCGCGGCTCCGCGGACGACAAGTCCGGCCTCATCGTGCATGCCGGGACCTTGCAGGTGCTGGGACCCACTCCCCCGGTCGGCATCAAGGTGCTGATCGAAGGAGAAGAGGAAACCGTCAGCCACCTGGAGGACTTCGTCGACGCGAACCAGTCGCTGTTCGACTGCGACGCGTTCGTCATCGCCGACATGGGGAACCTGGCGGTCGGCCGGCCCGCGCTCACCACCGCACTGCGCGGCGAGGTCTCCTGCACCGTGCGGGTTCGCACCCTGAAGTACGCGGCGCACTCCGGCGTCTTCGGCGGCGCTGCACCCGACGCGTTGATTGCGTTGATCAAGATTCTGGCCACCCTGCACGACGATCAGGGCAATACCGTGGTGCCCGGCGTCAGTGGATATGACTGGCCCGGGGCGGATTTCGACGAGGCGGTGTACCGGGACAGTGCCGCCGTGCTGGACGGTGTCGAGCTGTACGGCAGCGGCAGCCTGGCCTCGCGGCTCTGGTCGAAGCCGTCGGCCACGGTGATCGGGATCGACGCGCCCAGCGTCGATCAGGCGTCCAACGTGCTGATTCCCGAAGCCACTGCGAAGGTCTCGATGCGGATCGCGCCCGGCGCCGACGCGAACCGAGAACTGGATCTGCTCGCGACGCACCTGGAGTCGGCGGCGCCGTGGAACGTTCAGGTGGAGGTCACCAAGATCAAGGCCGGGTGGCCCTTCATCGTGAAGATGTCCGGGCCGACCGTGAAGGCCGCCGAGGACGCCCTGGCTGCCGCGTTCGGGGCGCCCGTCGAAGCCGTCGGGTCCGGTGGGTCCATTCCGTTGATCAACTCACTGGCGCAGGCGAGCCCGCGGGCGGACGTGATCCTGTGGGGTGCCGAGGACATGGCCCTGTCGCGGATCCACGCATCCAACGAGAGCGTGGATCCGCGGGAGATCGAGAAGATGATCACCGCCCAGGTGCTTACCCTGCAGCGGCTGGGCGAAAGCTCCTGAGGCGCAACGATCTCGAGGCAGTTGTCCGACGGTTCAGGACCTCGCGTCGCTGAAGAACAGCTCCCGGGCACGGCGGGCGACCTCGTCCACCGGCACGTCCTCGATCTTGGTGCAGACGGCCCAGCGGTGGCCGAACGGGTCCATGACGACGCCGTGCCGATCTCCGGAGAAGGTGTCCGACACGGGAGTGTGCAGGGTGCCGCCGGCGGCCACCGCCCGGTCGACGAACGCGTCGGTGTCCGGGACGTACACCACCAGCGACGAATGGACCCAGCCCTTTTCGGGCGCCTTCAACCCGAAATCGGGCATCTCCGAGGACATCTGCAGCATGGAATCGCCGATCCTGAGCTCGGCGTGCATGAGCAGACCGCCCGGCGCATCCATCCGCGACACCACCTCGGCGCCGAACGCGCGCTGGTAGAAGTCGATGGCGGCGGCCCCGTCGGGCACGGCGAGGTACGGAGTGAGCGTGCGGTAGCCGGTCGGGATCGGGTTCACGGTGTGGTTCTTGCTCTCGGTCATGTCGATCATCGTGCCGGTCCGTCGGCCGGCGGTTCTTATATTCCTGCGCCACCGGTGAACGGATTCCGGGGATCAGTCGCGCCCCGGCGCAGCACCGCGGAGACGCCCAGTGTCGGGGGTCGCTGGTACACAGTCAGGCATGGACGCGACCGCCACCGAGAAGGGCATCCTGGACCCGGGGACCGCCGAGCGAGTGCACCTCGATCGCTGGTTGCCCAGTCCGGCCACCGCCCAGATCGTCGAACGGTTCTGGACGCTGCGCTTCGAGGTGCCGAGCCCGCAGGTGCAACCGCTGCTGCCGCACCCGTGCGTCAACATCGCCTTCGGGACGGCCGATCCGGGCGTGCACGGGCCGCCACGCCGTCGGGACGATCATCGGATCGCTGGGCGCGGGTGGGTGCTCGGCGCCAAACTCCGGCCCGGTGCGCTGGTCGCCATGGGACTGGGCCACGGGCCGGCGCTTGTTGATGCGGTCCTGCCGGTCGACGCGGTGTTCGGTGAGGCCGGCCGTGCGGTGGCCGACGTCATCAGTGCCGATCCTGACGCCGATCCTGACGCCGATCTCAGAGCCTGCTCGGCGCTGGTCGAGGAACTGCTGCAGCGGTACCTGCCGATCGCCGACGAGACCTGGCCGGATTTCATCGACGTCATCGCGACGATCCTGGCAGACCGGACCCTGGTCAAGGTGAGTCAGGTCGCCAAGGTCAGCGGCTGGTCGGCCCGGACGCTGCAGCGATGGTTCGGCCACTATCTGGGCCTGTCCCCGGCGTGGGTGCTGGCCCGGTATCGGTCGCAGGACGCCGCCGAGGTGTTGGCGGAGGCGGAACAGGTCGATCTGGCCCAGTTGTCGGCCGAGCTGGGCTACTACGACCAGGCACATTTCACCCGAGCATTCACCTCGGCGGTCGGGATGCCACCAGGGACGTACGCGCGGTGGTGCCGGGATCGCCTTGCCGAACCGGTCAAGAGACTGGTCGGGTGACGTTCGACGACGCCCGGCCCTCCTGGGAGTCCACCCGACAGCGACACCCCGCCCGACACCGACACAGACACAGCGGCCGACACGCGGCCGACACCGACGCCGACACCGACACAGCGGCCGACACCGACACAGCGGCCGGCGGACATCCGCTCGGCGCGGAGGCCTCCGGCCGGACGCCGACCCGACCGGGCCACCCCGTGACCCTGGCCCCATTGAGCCCCGAGCATCTCGAGGACTACTGGGCGATGCTCCGGGAACCCGAGAGCAGCCGGCTCACCGGAACGCACGCGGTGCCCACGGTCCGGGACACCGGGCGCTGGCTGGAATCAAGAGCGGATCAGGACGACCGGGCGGACTTCGCCGTCCTGAACGCCGTGACGGGCGCCTTCGTCGGCGAGGTCGTGCTCAACGAATTCTCGGCAGACGACACCTCGGCCAACCTCCGCATTCACAGCGCCGCAGTCCGCCCGGCCACTGTCCGCCACAGCCGGCCGCACACCACGGACGCAATTATCCACTGTCTCCCAGCGGTTCCACCGATGGAATTGCGCCGCATTCGCATTGCAATCCGTGAAAGATATCGACATTCGTGAGG
>DASQFG010000413.1:0-5928 GCA_035633315.1 Nakamurella sp.
GTCAGTGCCGGAACCCCGACGGCCCGCTGATCTTGGCAGCGGCCGAATCCGCGTTCAGGTCCTTCACCGCGGACAGCAGGTCCTTGAAGAACAGGTCCGCCAGATCCAGCGAGAACCCGTTGCGGACCACCACCCGCAGCACTGCGAGGTCCTCACGGTGCTCGGGGAACGTGTAGGCCGGCGCCTGCCAGCCACGTTCCCGCAGTCGCCGCGACACCGCAAAGACGTCCCAGCCGGTGACTGTCGACGACGTGGTGAACGCGAACACCGGCAGCTGATCGCCCTTGGTGATCAAGGTGAATTCGTCCAGCGCCCCGATCTGCTCCGCCAGGGACATCGCGACGTCGCGAGAGGCCTGCTGCACGGCCGTGAACCCCTTGCGGCCCAACCGGAAGAAGTTGTAGTACTGCGCGACGACCTCGGCTCCCGGCCGGGAGAAGTTCAACGCGAAGGTGGGCATGTTGCCGCCCAGATAGTTCACGTTGAACACCAGTTCCTCGGGCAGGTGCGCCTTGTCCCGCCAGAGCACCCAACCCACACCGGGATAGACCAGGCCGTACTTGTGCCCGGAGGTGTTGATCGATGCCACCCGCGGCAGCCGGAAGTCCCACTCCAGATCCGGATCCAGGAACGGGGCGATCATCCCGCCGGAGGCGCCATCCACGTGCACCGGAATGTCCGGGCCGCCACCGGCAGCCAGCTTGTCCAGAGCCGCGGCGATCTCCGCGACGGGCTCGTAGCTGCCGTCGAAGGTCGAACCCAGGATGGCCACTACGCCGATGGTGTTCTCGTCGCAGGCCGCCACCGCGCCTGGCGCCTCGAGATGGAACCGCTCACCCTCCATCGGAACCGTCCGCGGCTCGACATCCCAGTAGCGGCAGAACTTCTCCCAGCAGACCTGCACGTTGGCGCCCATCACCAGGTTCGGCACGCGGGTCTTCAGATCGCCTCCCGCTGCGCGGACCCTGGCCTCCCAGCGCCGTTTGAGTGCCATGCCGGCCAGCATGCAGGCCTCGCTGGAGCCGGTCGTCGAACAACCGGTCGCATCGTTGGGGTCGCTGGCGTGCCAGAGGTCGGCCAGGATGGCCACGCAGCGACGCTCGATCTCGGCGGTCTGCGGGTACTCGTCCTTGTCGATCATGTTCTTGTCCGCGCAGTCGGACATCAGGGTGAGCGCCTGCGGTTCCATCCAGGTGGTGACGAAGGTCGCCAGGTTGAGCCGGGCGCTGCCGTCCAGCAGCAACTCGTCCTTGATCAATTGGTAAGCGACGTCCGGCGGCACCGGATCGTCGGCGAGGGCGATCTCGGGCAGGTACACATTGTCGCCAACGGCCGGATTGGCCAGGCCAACCAGCGGGTTCGAATGGTGGGGGCGAGTGGGCTCGGAGGAGCCGGTGTGCAAGGCCATGTGGCTGAGTATCACGGAGTGCGCCGTGCCCGGCTTCGTCCGTTCTGGGTGATCACCCGAGCGGGTACGCCGCACCCGTCTGGGGACAGCTCGGCATGGGCACCCGGTGCCCGCCGATTAGGCTTCGCTTTCGTGGAAGCCGGACAGGAGTCAGTGGTGACGATCGCGATCACCTTGCCGATCGCCCTCCTGGCGGCGTACATCGTCGGACAGTGGGCCCGGTTGTTGCTGGGCGGGCGGGTCCGGCTGTCCACCGCAACCACCATCGTGCTGTCGGTGATCGGAATCTCGCTGGGCATGCTGATCGCCGGGCTGACCCGCAGCGACATCCGAGTGTGGAATCCGCTCGTCATCGTGCTGGCGGTCGGCATGACGACCGCGATCCTGGCCGTCTTCGCCGCGGTGGCCAGCCGGATGCAACGACCGGAACCGCGCGAACCCGTGCGTGAACTGATCCGGCGCGGCGAATCGGACCGGCTGGAGTTCAAGTCGACCGCTCGATGGAACCTGCATACTGCGGCCCGGGACGAGCGGATGGAGATGGTGATCGCGAAGGCGGTCGCCGGGTTCCTGAACACCGACGGCGGCGCGCTGTTGATCGGGGTTGACGACAGCGGCACCGTGCTCGGCCTGGTCAATGACTTCTCGACGGTGCGTGGCAGCGACGCCGACCGGTTCGAGCTGTGGCTGCGCGATTTCCTCGCCACCACCCTCGGCCAGAATGCCGCGGCGACACCGGTCATTGACTTCACCCCGCTGACGGTCGACGGCGCTGAGACGTTCATCTGCCGGGTGACCTGCCCTGCGTCACCCCGTCCGGTGTTCGTCCGCCCGCCGAAGGGCAGCACGAGCCCGGAACTGTGGGTGCGGACCGGCAATTCGACCAGGCAGCTGAAGGTGGACGAGGCAGTCGACTACGTGATGCACCGCTGGCCGCTGGGAATCGGGCGGACGGTGTCGGCGCAGCTGCGGGCAGCGGTGCGGGGGTCGGGCGCGGAATAGCCGGGCTTCGGGTGCGCTCGGCCCGGGGTGCGGCGGTCGGCTCATGATCACCGTGTGGGGACTGGCAGCGGCTGCCTGGGCGTGTCTGGGTCCCGGAATGGTGATCACACCGGGCGTCTGTGTGCGGAGATCGGCGGGGGTCGGCGGTCGGCGGTCGGCTCATGATCACTGTGTGGGGACCATCAGCGGTCCCGAGCGCCTGTCCGAGTCCCCGGACGGCGATCATCCTGCAAAGGCCCCCACACGATGATCAGACTGCAGTTGCACAACGTTGTTCCACAGGAACGTGAACACTGCGCTCCTGCAAAGGCCCCACACGATGATCAGAATGCAGAGGTCCCGGAACGGTGATCACCCCGGTGTCGTCGGCCGAGCCGGGAGCCACCGTCATCCACGGGGTGCAGAATTGCGGCATGTCAGCTGTGTCAGACGCCAGCACTCTCGGCAAGCGCGACGCGGCACCGGACTCGTCCCTTGCACTCCCGACCGCGGTCGACATCCGCGAGGTCGGGTTGCGTGACGGGCTCCAACTGGAGGACCCGGTCCCGCTGGAATCCAAGCTCGCAATGATCGCCGCCATCGCCGCCACCGGTATCCGACGCGTCGAAGCCACCGCATTCGTGTCCCCGCGCGCTGTCCCCGCGATGGCCGACGCAGACAAGGTCGCGGCGCAGCTGCATCGATGGCCCGATGTCCGCTTCTCGGCGCTGGTGGCCAGCCCGAACGGCGCGCGCCGGGCGATCGTTGCCGGGTTCACCGAGATCGAATACGTGGTCTCCGCGGCGGATGGGCACAGCCTGGCCAACACCGGACGCACCACCGACGAGGCGCTGGCCCTGGTGGAGGAGGTAGCCGGGCTGGTGCACAGCGCCGGCGGACGCTGTGAGGTGATCATCGCGACCGCCTGGGACTGCCCGTTCGACGGCCGGACGCCGATCGAGCGAACGGTCCGGGTGGCGCGGCGCGCCGCCGAACTGGGAGCCGACCAACTGTGCCTGGGCGACACCATCGGCAGCACGGCTCCGCGCCGAGTGGCTGAGCTGATCGCCGCTGTCCGGGTAGCGGCCCCCACCCTCGACGTCGGTGTGCATTTCCACGACACCCGCGGCACCGGGCAGGCCAATGTGCTGGCAGCGGTGCAGGTCGGGGTCACCCAGATCGACGCATCGGTCGGCGGCCTGGGTGGTTGCCCGTTCGCGCCCGGCGCCAGCGGGAACATCGCCACCGAGGAGCTGGTGTACATGCTGAGCGAGTCCGGGGTGGACACCGGCGCCGACCTTGACGCGGTGCTGACTGCGGCCCGGGCGACGGAGGCCGCCGTCGGGCACCCGTTGCCGAGCTCGCTCTACCGCGCGGGTGGGCGGCCACGTCCGCTCGGCCGGGCGGCGGCGCACTCACCAGCTGCGCCCGCACCAGCGACGCCCGCACCAGCGACGCCCGCACCAGCGACGCCCGCGCCAGCGACGCCGTCACCTGCCGCGCGCTGAACTGCCGGGCAGGTCATCCCCGTCAGTTCGACGCGGACTCGGCCCGGCCGGCCGCAATCGACTCGGTGGCCGCCTCCTTGGTGGAAGCGACCCGGACGAGGATTCCAGGTGCGCACGGACGAACCAGTGGAACAGCTCGAGCTGGTGCAGGTGACCGATCAGCATGTCGTTGCTGACGGGGTCCGGTTCCGCCGTCGCGTCCGCGGCCTCGCGATGGTCGGCGATGACGCCCTGGTACACCAGGTCGAGCGTTCAGTACCCGGGGCGGGAGGGGCTCACACCCGCAGACGACAGGGCCGGACCTCAGTGGCCGGCGGGCGGGTCTCCGGCGGTTGACCGCTGGTCACCCAGTGCGGTCGGCGCCGCCGACGGGCTCATGACGATCCGGTTTCGCCGGGCCGCTGCCGGCACGGAGCCGTCACGGCCGCCAGCCGAACCGCCGCGCGCGGGAACCGCAGCGGGGATTGCACCGCCGTCCGCTGGGCCTCCTGATCGGCCGGTACCCAGCGCCCGTTCCAGCGGCAGCACACACAACACGACGACTATCCACAGCAGCTGTACGCTCCCGGCGAAGGCCAGCACGGACCCACCGTCGACGTAGTCGCTGTCCCGCACGTTCATCAACGTCGCGGTCGGAGTGCACCAGATCGCCAGACCGGTCGTCATCAGCACTGAGTACGAGACCACCTGGACGATCCGCGCCGCCAGAGTGCGCTCGGAACCGCCGTCGTCACGCATCAACGCGGAGACCGCACCGACCAGCCGCTGGGTCAGGATCACCATGGCCGGGAACACCCAGACGATGTGGTGCACCCAGCTGACCGGGCTGACCAGCACCCCGACCAGGCCGGCAAGGGTCATCCCGGCGAGCTCGTCGCCGGCCAGCGCCGCGCGGCGGGCGCGCCAGAAACCGACCACCGCGAGCGCTCCGGCCAGCAGCAGCCATTCCTTGTGTCCCGGCGGCAGCGGGGATGCCAGCCGCGCGAGCAGACCATTGACCGACTGGTTCATCGTGGTGTCCAGGAAGCCCACCCTGGACGTTTCCCACATCAGCGAGGTGAAGTAGCGCCAGGTCTCGGTGGGCGCGATCAGCGCACTGGCCAGGGTGAAGCCGACCGCTGCGCTCATCGCGGTGATCGCGGCGCGCCACCGGCCGACCACCAGCAGGTAGACGATGAAGATCCCCGGGGTCAGCTTGATCGCCGCGGCCAACCCGATACCGACGCCGGTCCACCCGCTGCCACGGCGGCCCAGCACGAGCAGGTCGACGGCGACCAGCAGGCCGAGGTAGATGTTGATCTGGCCGAACGAGAAGGTCTGCCGGAACGGCTCCAGGGTGAAAGCCGCGGCGGTGCACACGCCGACAAGCCCGAACATCAGCGGCTTGGGCAGCCGGATGCGCTCGCGCAGCACCAGGTAGACGAAGACGGCGCCGGCCGCAACGATCGCCACGAACGAGGTCACCAACACCACCGGGTAGGACAGCAGCCCCATCGGCGACATCAGGATCGCGGCCAACGGCGGGTAGGTGAAGCCGAGCCGGACGTTGACCGGGTCCGGCTGCGAATAGGAGAACAGATCGTGCCCGGACTGCCACCAGTTCACCGCGTCGTAGTACAGGCGCAGGTCGAACTGGCCGTGGTGCTGCCCGATGCCCCAGTACAGGACCGTGGCGACGAACGCGGCGAGGGTCACCGGTAGGCCGACGACCAAGATGCGGGTAGCCCGGGGCAAGGAATCCCACCAGCGAACGACCCTGATGGTGGCAACAGTCGGTTGATCGGCTCTCGTCACGTCGATAATTATGGCAGTGCAACAATTCATTCGGAGCGGATTTGACCATTCTGGTACATCACACCGGCAACTTCTTGACGCCCGGCTCACATCGTCGCGACGGCCGGGCCGAATCGGCCGGATGGTGCCCCACCTGCGGGAAGCTCCTCCGACCCGGATGAGGTGGTCACCGTTGGTGCGTCACGGGTTTTCATTCCGTTCGTTCTCCGGCGTGGCGCGGTGGGACACCGGAAGATT
>DASQFG010000414.1:0-5951 GCA_035633315.1 Nakamurella sp.
CGCCCAGCTCCGACCACGTGCATAACCCTGCGACGGCGGGTGGGCACCGTTTCGTTCGTGGGTGCCGCGGATATCGGAGCGGCCATCGGGCCTGCACGCACGGGTTATCCGATAGCTCCGTGATCCCGCGCCGCGCCCGCGCTCTGCGCCGTCATCAGAACCTCCCACGCGAACCGTCGCAGCCGAGTATCACCGGCATACAGGCTGGCCACGCCAGTGCCGGCCCGCTGGTGGAGGCAGTGCTGACCGGTGCACGACAACTGTCGCGCACACGAGTGAGCCACACTATCCCCTCGCGCCCGGGACGATGGCTGGTCCTGTGATTCGATCCTAGATGGCCTGGTACGACAGGACCTTGCCCCTGGCGGAGCCCCATCGCCGCAGCCACCGCGATCCGGGCCCGAACCTCGCCGGTGCCGTTGCCAACCTCCATCAGTTCCTCGTTGGTGATGTCCATGATTTCGGAGAGGTCGCAGTTGAGCATGTAGTGGACGCCCGCCAATTGGGGTCCCGGCGGTGACGCCCGGTTTGGGCGGGTGGGTGGTGGCAACGTGGTGGACCGCCGCTGGCTCAGTCGATGCCGACGACAGTCAGGTCGAGCAGGACCAGGTTCAACGCGCCCACGGCGGTGACCGCCACACGGTGACCAAGCCGAGTTTCGCAGAAGGGAACTGCACCAAACAGGCCATCAGGTTCGCGACGACCACCACCCAAACCAGCAGGTAGCCGTAGGTGGTGCCTGCGGTCACATTGGTGGCCACGTTCCCTGGGTCGACGTAGGCGATTGATGCGACGAATGCCGGCCCGAACAGCACCGCGCCCGCCCGTGCCCGGCCCACCACCTCCGACAGGGAGGTGGTGGGTGGGGCAGGTCAGACGAGGGCGCTGCCTTGGACCCATTGATCCCAGGGGATGTTCCAGTCGCCGTACCCGTCGTCAGGGGCGAGTTGGGTGCTGGTGCCGGAGACCTGGACGATGTCGCCGAAGCTGAAGGTGTCGTAGAACCACTGCGCATCGTCCGGTGGCATGTTGATGCACCCGTGGGACACGTTCCGCACCCCTTGGTCGGCCACCGACCACGGCGCCGAGTGCGCGAAGATCCCGGAGTTGGACAACCGCACTGCCAACGGAATCGCCGAGTCGTAGCCGAGCGCGTAGTCGGTGGGCAGCCCATAGGACGCGGAGCTCATCTGCTTGACGTCGTATTTCTCCTGTGCGACGTAGATGCCGCTGGGGGTGACGAAGGAGATCACCTCACCGTCAACGGTGGTCGAGTCGTCGCGGCCCATGCTGACCGGGTACTGCCGCACGACCTGCCCGTCGATGGTCACGACCATCTGCTTGGTGGCGTCGTCGATGGTGGCGATCTTCGCGGGGCCGATGGTCAAGTTCAGGGTCCGGTCGGTTTCCCCGTACATCCCCCCACCCAGGTCCACCCCGTAGACCTTCGCGTCCACGGTGACCTGGGTGCCGGCCTGCCAGTACACCTGCGGCCGGTAGTGCACGGTCCGGCCGTCGACCCAATACCAGCCGCCGACCTGGGCGGGCACCGTGGTGACGGTCAGGGCGCGTTCGGCGGCTGCCTTATCCGGCGGTGGGCTGTCGAAGATCACCGAGATGGGTTGCCCGACACCCACCTGCCCGCGATCCGGGGGTGGTTCGAACGACGGAAAGATGACCCCGGCCGGCGCCACCGTGGCGAACGACGACGAACTGCTGGTGGCCAGGCCGGCGGAGTCCCGGGCGGTGGCCTCGATCCGGTAGGTCCGGCCGTACCCGAGCGGTTCCCCCGACGTCCAGGTGGTCCCGTCCGGGGACAGCGCACCGGTGACCTCCGCGCCCTCCGGGTTGGTCACTTCCACCGCGTCCAGGGTGCCGTCCGCGGCCTTCACCACCACCGGTGCGAGCACCGACGCCCCGGTCGCGGCATCCGCCGGGGTGGTGCTGATCACCGCCCGGCCGACCGGTGCCGCGCTCGACGACACTGCGGACGCCCCGGCGCCGGACACCCCGACCGTTGTGGATCCGGGCAAGGCGGATCCCTGGTCGGCGGGTGCGCCGGTACAGGCGGAAAGGGTCACCGCGGCGGCGACAACGAGCAGAGTGCGACGAAATAGTCGGGTCATGAAGGTGCTCCCCTTGGGCAGGATCAGATGAACGGCAACCGAGAGAGGACGCCGAACCCACGAAATGGTGGGTCGGGTCGGCCGTTCTAGACCCGGATCACGCCCAGCGCGAGCCGTCGCACCCTGCCCGGCGGTGGCCCATGCCGGGTCATGACACCGCCAACGCCCATGACTTTGGCGGGGGCGGACCCTTCGGCCCGCCGCCGCATGGAGAGTGTCAGCAGCGCGCCCGTGCCGGTCACCACGAGGAACAGGATGCATCCGGACAACCAGCCACCGTCCCCGTCGCCGATTGGGGTGACCGGATCCGGGATGGTCGCCTCCATGGGGGCCGCGGTGGTGTTGTCCGGGCCTGTGGCCGCCCCCGCTCCCAGGTGGGTGACGAGGTGGCCGGTGGCCAGCCCCGCTACCGGGTCACCATGGCCGTTGTGATCGTGCTCCGAGGACAGCACGTGTAACACGAAGACTCCGGCGATCACCGCACAGAGCAGCACCCACCGGGCCAGTACCCGCGGCGAGACCGCCGCGGGGCGGGTGGGTGCCTCGATCCGATCCACCCGGGCAGTGTGCCACCCGGACGGGTAGAGCTCGGCGATCCGCATGGCCACCATTCAACCATCCACTCTCTGTTGAATACAGCAGTCGGTGTATTGTCTTGCGTTGTGGAAACAGTGACGCATGGCGAGGTGCTGGCCCGGTTCGGTGCCGCCCTGTCCGACCCGACCCGATCCCGGGTGCTCCTCGCCCTGCGGGACGCACCCGCTTACCCGGCCGACCTGGCCGACCTGCTCGGGGTGTCAAGGCAGAGCCTGTCGAACCACCTGACCTGCCTGCGCGGGTGCGGCCTTGTCGTGGCCATCCCGGAAGGCCGACGTATGCGGTACGAGCTGGCCGACAACCGGCTCCGGCATGCGCTGACCGACCTCCTCGGCGTGGTCCTGGCGGTCGACGAGGCGTATTGCCAGGACGCGGACACTCAGCCGACCGTGGCCCGGTGATGGCCGTCGACCTGCCCGGCCTGACCGCACCCGACCGGGTGCGGCTGGACCGGCGGGCGGTGCTGAACCGGCGGATCCGCTGGTTCGTCGCCGCCACCATCACCTACAACGTCATCGAGGCGGTCGTCGCGATCACCGCAGGCACCGTGGCCTCGTCCGCGGCGTTGATCGGGTTCGGGCTGGACTCACTGGTCGAGGTGACCTCCGCGGCGGCGGTGGCCTGGCAATTCGCCGCCCGCGACCCTGAAACGCGGGAGCGGACCGCGCTGCGGATCATCGCGTTCTCCTTCTTCGCCCTCGCCGCCTACGTCACCGTCGACGCCGTCCGCTCCCTGTTCGGGGTCGGGGAGGCCCGACCGTCCACGGTCGGGCTGGTGCTGGCCGCGGTCAGCCTGGCGGTGATGCCGTTCCTGTCCTTTGGGCAACGCCGCGCGGGCCGGGAACTCGGGTCCCGCACCGCGGTCGCCGACTCCAAGCAGACCCTGCTGTGCACCTACCTATCCGCCGTGCTGCTCGTCGGGCTCGGACTGAACACCGCGTTCGGCTGGTCCTGGGCCGACCCGATCGCCGCGCTGGTCATCGCTGCGGTCGCCGTGAAAGAGGGCCGCGAGGCATTGCAGGGCGACACCTGCTGCGCACCGAACCTTTCCGCGCCGATCGACACAGCGACCAACAACACAGCGACCAACAACACAGCGACCAACGAGACCGCGTCTGCCAATTCCTGCACCGACGGCTGCTGCAGCCCGACCACTCCCGGAACGGTGGAACGGCGATGACCGCCACTCACCAGCACGCACACGACACCGGGGACGGCCACGCCCACACTGCCGCCGGCCACGGTCACGGCGGCGAGGGCCACGCGCACGGTGGTGGGGATGGGCATTCGCATGGGGTGAACCCGAACGCCGACAAGCGGTACCTGTCCGGTGCGCTCGCGTTGATCGTGGCGTTCATGGTCGCCGAGGTCGCCGTCGGGATCGTCGCCGGGTCGCTGGCGTTGATCTCCGACGCCGGTCACATGCTGACCGATGCCGTGTCCATCGTGCTGGCGCTGTGGGCGATCAATCTGGCCGCCCGACCGGCCTATGGCCGCTGGACCTACGGGTTCAAACGGGCCGAGATCCTGTCCGCCCAGGCCAACGGGCTGACCCTGCTGCTCCTCGCGGCGTGGTTCATCTACGAGGCCATCCGCCGGCTGTTCGAACCACCCGAGGTGCAGGGCCTGCTGGTGTTCATCACCGCCATGGTCGGCATCGTGATCAACATCGCCGCCGCGTGGTTGATCAGCAAGGCGAACCGGACCAGCCTGAACGTCGAGGGCGCGTTCCAGCACATCCTCAACGACCTCTACGCGTTCATCGCCACCGCGATCGCCGGCCTGATCGTGCTGTTCACCGGGTTCAACCGGGTCGACTCCATCGCCGCACTGATCGTGGCCGCCCTGATGATCAAGGCCGGATACGGCCTGGTCCGGGAATCCGGGCGGATCTTCCTCGAAGGTGCCCCCGAGGGCCTCGACCCGGACCTGATCGGCCCCGCGATGGCCGGCCGACCAGGAGTCTCGGAGGTCCACGACCTGCACATCTGGGACGTCACGTCCGGCATGCCGGCGCTGTCCGCGCACGTCCTGGTCGACCCCACCGGCGATTGCCATGACGTCCGCCGGGACATCGAGGTGCTGCTCAAGGGCACCTACCGGATCGACCACACCACCCTGCAGGTCGACCACGCCGACACCACAACAGCCACGGGCCTGATCCTGGCGGACCCGGACTGCGAAGAACCCCACGGCCCGCGTCACCGGTCGGCCCAAACCGCGAAGGAGAGAGGGGCCGGCACACCGCCGCCGCACTGACCAACCCTGGGGGCCCGATCGCTAGATCTGCTTGCCTCGCGGCCCGCGCGCGTTCATCACGGGCACCTCTCGCGGATTCGGCCGCGAATGGGCGACTCCGTCTCAGCCCGCGGTCGGCTCGGCGGTGATGTCGGCGACCTCATCCAAGCTCGCGACCAGAGTGACCGCGGTCCCCCGGCGCAGGGAGTTCGGGATCTCCGCGATCCGGTCGACCAGTCCGACAAGGTCGTCCAGTTCCACTCGCGGGCGGTCCCCATCCACGTCGACCCGGTACCGGATACCGGAGGACACGGCGGGGTCGCCATCGAAGTCGCCGTCCACCACGACCTGCACCCGGGACAGCGTGATGCCCAGCCGCGAGGCCTCGCGGAACAGGTCGTTGGAGATGCACCCGGCGACCGCCAGGTGCAGCAGCTGACCGCCGCTGAAGCCGAGACCACCGCCACCACCTTCGATCGGACGATCGATGGTCAGGGTGAACGGGCCGGCACTACCCAGCGCGGTGACCGCAGCACCCACGGACCGGGTCTCGACGAGGAACATCGCCAGATTGTCCCACCACTGGCCGAACGCCGAGCGCGTTCATGGCGGCTCGGGTCAGCCGACGGGCGCGCCCGGCCGGGTGGAGCCGTACGGCAGCACAATCCGCAGCGTCGGGTCGAGATCCAGACCACCCGACCGCGGGCGGTTCGAGTCGCCGAGACCGGGCTTGGTGGAGTTGGTGATGACCGAGCTCTTGTTCGAGGCGGTACCGGCCGCGACCGGCACGTCGGAACGCATGGTGCGGCTCACCGTGTCCAACAGGTCGGACAGCTCCAGATCGAGGGCATCACAGATCGAGGCCAGCAGCTCGCTGGACGCCTCTTTCCGGCCGCGCTCCACCTCGGAGAGGTATCCCAGTGAGACGTTCGCTGCCGTCGAGACGTCACGTAGAGTGCGGTTCTGCTGAGTTCGCGCGTTGCGCAGTGT
>DASQFG010000415.1:0-3947 GCA_035633315.1 Nakamurella sp.
GGGCCGGATGAGGTGTGCGCGACAAATCCGGGGCTGATCTACGGTCGGATGACCGGATGGGGGCAGGACGGCCCGGCCGCGCAGACCGCAGGCCACGACCTGAACTACCTGTCGATGACCGGCGCGCTGCACGCCATGGGCCGGCGGGGAGAGCGGCCGCCGGTGCCGCTGAACCTGATCGCCGACTATGGCGGGGGCTCGATGTTCCTGGTGGTCGGCATCTTGGCCGCGCTGGCGGAACGCGCCAGGTCTGGTCGCGGCCAGGTGATCGATGCGGCCATGGTCGACGGTGTGTCGGTGCTACTGCAGCCATTGCAGTCGTGGCGATCGGCGGGGTTGTTGTCCGACGAACGCGACAACAATCTGCTCGACGGTGGTGCCCCGTACTACGACACCTACACCTGCGCCGACGGCGAATTCCTCGCGGTCAGCGCGATCGAATACCGGTTCTACCGTGAGCTGCTGACCGGCCTTGGCGTGCGGGCGCAGGAGGTGCCCGACCGTGACGACCGCTCGAAGTGGCCGGCGCTGCGGGAGCTGTTCACCGGGATCTTCGCCTCCCGGACGCGCGATGACTGGGCCCGGGTTTTCGCCGGCACCGACGCCTGCGTCACCCCGGTGCTCACGGTGGCGGAGGCCGAAGGCGACCCGCATCTGGTCGCCCGCGGCGAGTTCCACCACCGCAACGGTCAGCTGGAAGTTGCTGCTGCACCACGGTTCTCACGATCGACGCCGGCCGGCGGCGGCCTGGCGCAGTGGACCGAGCTTGACGTGGTGCTGACCGCCTGGCCGGCGCGGTCGCCGCCGGAGTAACTTCGGTCGGCAGTCCATCCGGCCGCATGATGTCGATGCCAGCGCAGCGACGCCGACGGGCGCTACATCTGGCGAGGAATACACGCGGCCAGCGACGGATCGTCGGTGCGGGTCGGTACCTTCCCGGTGTGGAC
This sequence comes from Nakamurella sp., assembly GCA_035633315.1. Lineage (GTDB taxonomy): Bacteria > Actinomycetota > Actinomycetes > Mycobacteriales > Nakamurellaceae > Nakamurella. The sequence goes on from DASQFG010000415.1 coordinate 948, forward strand.
GTGAACTGGTGGGTGGTGGCCCTACCGAGCCTGATCTCGGGGTTGGCGGCCTTCCTCGCGGTCGTTGCCGGCCAGCGGTTCACCAGCCGCAAAGAAAAACGCGAAGGTCAGATCAACGAGTTCCACTGGATCATCGGTCTCATCACCAGCGAGAGTACGGAAGCCCGCCGGATCGGTGAGGTGCTGCTCAAGGATGCCGTCGACCATCCGGAACGTCGTGACTCTGCAGCTCAAGCGCAGATCATCGCCATCTGGTCTGCACGGATCCTTCCCGATGTCGCTGCGTACCATGAAGGGGACAGGTTCGAGATTGTTGACGACGAGCCGGAGGCGTAACGGTGGGAAAAACCATCCAAGTCACGCGCTCCACTGTTGAGTCCGCCCGTCTCCTGGTCGAGACGGCCGATAAGTGGGGTCAACCTGTTCCGGAAGCGATCCGCGCGATTGCTCACTCCGGCCAGGCCGGCGTCAACGCCGAACGCGTTCCCTGGGCCCGGGCGGTCGTGAACGGCGCAGCCCCCAAGCCGGTGAGTGATGCGGAACGACAGTCAGGTGCCGCCGATCGTCAACGCGGGATCCGCTTGGACTTGGAACGACTGGTCCAGGACATCGAGGTGGTCGAGCGCGAATCACCAGAGGTGCTGGCAGAGGTCGTGGACATGCTTGGAGTCCTGCAGCGTTTCGACAAGCCACGATCTCCCGAAGTGGCTTCGAATCCCGCCGACGAGCGGGAGGCGGAAGACCGCCCAGCGCAACAAACCTGACCGACGGTCGATCCAGCAATCCGTCGCGTCGATCCAGCCATCCGTCGCGGAGTACCAATCACGCGACTCCCGCACCAGGTAGGACTCCCGAAGCCGGAGCGTCAGCCGTCCAGGTCGATGTGCTCGTCGTAGTGCCCGGCATGCGGCGCGTGCCAGTGCCCGTCGTGCAGGTAGTCCAGGTGATCGTCGTGCGGAACCGCGCGGTGGCCGCAGCCGTCGCCGTGCACGTGGTCGTGCTCGCTCGGTTCGTGGTGCCGATGCGTGGCGTGTCCGATCATGTGGTGCCGTCTCCCGTCGGATGGGTCAGGGGTAGGAACGGATGGCCGGTCGGTGAAGCACCAGGGAAATCCTGGGAACGCATGGAGCCGGAAAGTACGGTGCCGGAAAGTACGGTGCCGGAAAAAAGTACGGTGCCGGACAAGGCGTCAGGGCCCACGGGGCCGAGGTGAGTGATTCAGGATCTCAGTCTTCGCCCTCAGCCGGTACCGCCGCTCGGGGGAAGCCTGGCCCTCGAAGGGTGGTTCGTCCTCACCGGCGGCGACGGCACGACCGCCACCAGCGCTGGCGACCGCCGCGATGCCCTGATCACGGGCAGCCCACCAGGGCCTGGTTACAGTCCGTTGATGAGATCACTGGTGCTGGACTACCTCGACGGCGTCTACCGGGAGCTGTCCGGGATTGCATCGGGGTCGGTCGCGGACTATATCCCCGAGTTGGCCATTGTCGACCCCGGTTCGTTCGGGATCTGCCTGGCCACCAGCGACGGCTACGTCTACGAGGCGGGGGACAGCCGCAAGCGCTTTGCCATCCAATCGGTTTCCAAGCCGTTCACCTACGCGCTGGCGCTGGCCGACCGCGGCCTCGCGGCGGTCGCGGCAAAGATCGACGTCGAGCCCTCCGGGGAGCCGTTCAACGAGATCAGCCTCGACCCGGTCAGCGAGCGGCCGCGGAACCCGATGATCAACGCCGGCGCTATCACCGCAGCGTCACTGGTGGCCGGCAGCACGGCCGACGAGCGTTTCGAACGGCTGCGGGCGTACTACTCCCGCTTCGCCGGCCGCGACCTGCAGGTCGACCAGGACATGTACGCCTCCGAGGACCGGACCGGGAACCGGAACCGCGCCATCGGCTACATGCTGCGCAGCTTCGGGATCCTGGAGGAGGACCCGCAGACGACCCTGTCGGTGTACTTCCGGCAATGCTCCATCGAGGTGGATTGCCGCGACCTGAGCCTGATGGCGGCGACGCTGGCGGACAGTGGCGTCCATCCGGTCACCGGCGACCGGGTGCTGACCCCGGCGCTCACCGAACGGGTGCTCAGTGTGATGACCACCTGCGGCATGTACAACGCGGCCGGCGACTGGGTGACCGAGGTCGGCCTGCCGGCGAAAAGTGGTGTGGGCGGCGGGATTCTGGCGGTCCTGCCCGGCCAGATCGGGCTGGCGGTGTTCTCCCCGCGGCTGGACGAGCACGGCAACAGCGTGCGCGGAGTGCGGGCCTGCCGGCGGCTCTCCCGTGACCTGGAACTGCATTTCATGCACGTCAGCAGGGCGGCCAGGTCGGCCATCAGGGCCTCGTACGACGTGGTCCAGACCCCGTCGCGGCGCCGGCGGAGCCCGCAGGAGCAGCAGGTGCTGTTGCGGTACGGCCGGCGTGCCCGGGTCTACGAGCTGCACGGTGATCTGCTGTTCGCCGGCGCGGAATCGGTGATCCGGGAGATCACCAGCAGGGCGGGTGATCTGGACGTGATCGTGCTGGACATCCGAGGGATCGACGAGACGGCCGAGATCTCCGTCAAGTTGCTGACGGACCTGCGGGATCAGTTCAGGGCCGAAGGCGGGGAGGCGGTGATCGTCGATCCCGGGCACTCGCCACTGGGAATGGCCGGGCCCGAATCGTCCGACGGGCCGGCGGTCGACGGGCCGGCGTCCGGGGAGTCGGCGGCTGTCGCGGGTGGCGCCCCGGCAGTGTCCAGAGTCCGGCACTTCCTGGATGTGAACTCCGCGATCGAGTACGCCGAGGACGCCATCATCAGCAGGCACGGCGGCCGCGCGGCGCTGGCCCGGACCGTCGCCGCCGAGGACCACCCGCTGCTCGCCGGTCTGACGCCGCGTCAGCTGGCGCTGCTCCGCTCGGCGCTGGTCCCGCGGTCCTACGCCGACGGTGAGTTGCTGGCGCAGGTCGGGCACCCGGCGCACGGACTGTTCGTCGTGCTGTCCGGGATGGTCGACGTCGG